>NZ_JBVVAK010000197.1:0-12251 GCF_055792825.1 Microvirga sp. GN3 | reverse complement strand
CGAAGCGGCCGTGCGCACCGTCGTCGATACGGCTCGGCTCACGCCAAGTGTCACCGTCTTCGGCACCATTCTCGCTACCGTCAGCGCCTGAAACCAGCCTCAGCAACGGCGTGGGTAATTACCCGGCAACGACACCATCAATGGATTTGATGGAAATGATGCGCTGAACGGCGACAGCGGCAATGACATTCTCGATGGAGGGAATGGCTCCGACACTCTCTCTGGCGGGAGCGGAAACGACACCCTGAAAGGCGGAGCCGGTGACGATGTTGCAGTCTTCACCGGGCGCTTGGCGGACTACTGGGCCAAGTATTCTTTTGATGGATCTATTGAAATTCAGGACAAACGCCTTGATGCAAACGGCATCGACAAAGTGACAGGCGTGGAGGCTTTCCAGTTTTCGGACGGTACGTTCAGTTTGTCACAGCTCCTTGATCCCCCGGTCATCATTCCGCCAGGGCCTCCTGTTTTCCCCTTTGACCCTCCGGTCATTACCCCCCTGCCTCAACCTCCTGTGGTTACGCCACCTAGAGTGGTTGAGACGACGACGAGCACCACGCTTCCCGAAGGCTCGCTCAATCTGGTGGCAGGAGGCACCAACAACATCTCGCTGACCGGCAATGCTCTGAACAACGGCATCACTGGCAACGTGGGTAAGAATACCATCACCGGCGGCGCTGGTGCCGACAAGGTGAATGGCGGATCCGGCAACGACACCCTCTCCGGCGGCACCGGCAAGGATGCGTTCCTGTTCACCACCAAGCTCGGCACGTCCTCGACCGACCGCAAGGTGAACTTCGACACCATCAAGGACTTTAGCGCGAAGGATGACAGCATCCAACTCGACAACACTATCTTTAAGAAGCTTGGAATGAAGGGTTCAGAGCAGAAGCCGGTCAGGCTCGACAAGAAGTTCTTCATCGTGAGCGATAAGGCGAAAGACAGGGACGACTACGTTATCTACAACAAGAAGACGGGTGTGCTGTCCTATGATGCCGACGGCTCCCGCAAGGGGCAGGCTGTCGAGTTCGCTCTGCTCACGAAGAAACCTACCCTGAAGTACGACGACTTCTTCGTCATCTAACGTGCGGGATGCCTGTGTCGATTTGTACTTCATGATGGGATTGGGCGACTTGTCGGCCGCTTTAAGCACTTCATGTGAGACTGAACAATCTTCCGAGTCTTACATGAAGTGCAAACAAACGCGGGGCTCCTTGTTTGCAGCAGGCTACTATACCCTGCTGCTCCGCTCGGAAGCGGCTGCCGGCTGGCGAAGACCTGACAGGCTCGTACAGGCCCTGTTCAGACGCCTTCCTAAACACCCGCATCCGCTGACGAATGAGGGTCACCATGCTGCTCTGGATCGCTCTTGCCGCGGCCCTGCTGTCGGGCCTGACGCTTGGCTTGCTATCGAGCGGTGCGCCTGAATGGGCCACCCAGACCGCCGAGCTGGTCACGGTTGCGGCAGTCTTCGTGCTGGTCTGTCTTTCCGAGGCCGCCGGGTCGCGCTCGGACAAACCGAGCTCCAGGTAGGATACGAAAGCCCTCTGTTCTGACACCTCAATACCAGTGCATCGAGCCAGCCGAAACCCGCGGCACGATAGTGGGCCCCATGTAGCCAAGCTTGCCGTGTCAGGAGCCAGTGACAGCTGCACGGGCGGACTGGTGCGCCTTCCACGACGTGAGAGGGACAATGTTCAAGTGGGACTACGACAAGCACGAGATCCTGGCAGACGGTGTTGTCCATGCCCTGGGGACGTCGGCGGACTTGTCGCCGTGATGGTCCTGCTGGTCCTCGCCGCGCCAACAGTCGGTCCCTGGGAACTGATGTCGGTGGCGATCTACGGCGGCGGCTTGGTGGCCGTACTCGTCATCTCCGCCTTCTACAACCTGTGGCCGATCTCACCCGTCAAATGGCTTCTGCGGCGGTTCGATCACTCGGCCATCTATCTTCTGATCGCAGGCACCTACACCCCCATTCATCATGCAGATGAGGAACGAGATCACGGCCATCGTCCTGTTGGTCGGAGCCTGGATGGGCTCCGTGGCCGGGATGATCCTGAAGCTGTGCCTGCCGGGCCGGTTTGATCGGCTCGCGATCCTGCTCTACCTGCTCCTCGGCTGGAGCGGCATCGTGGCCTGTGAGGCCGGGCTCGGCGCCCTGCCCGGCTCGACCGTTACCCTCTTGGTTACCCTCTTGGCTGCACGTGGCCTCCTTTACCCCTGGGCGTGGTCTTCCATGTGTGGGAAGGCTTGCGCTTCCAGAACGCGATCTGGCATCCCTTCGTGCTGGTGGCCGCAGCCTGCCATTATGAAACGATGCTGGACTGCATAGTGCTGGCACGGGTGTGACCGCTGGTGTCCACTGTCTGTTCCGATACTCAGATGCGAATGTTTGCTCGGACCTGGTCGTAGGCCTGCCGGACCGTTCCCTTGCCGTAGGTCCGCTCCAGGCGACGCACCGTGAAATGCCCGCGGGCAAGCCTCTGAAAATGATCGACGAAGGCGGCATTGATGGCCGCGCCGCCGATCCCCCCGAGCACCGGGACGGCTTGGGTGGCGGCCTTCTGCGACACGACCACTCCGAACCGGGATCCGATCTGGGTCAGCAGGCGCATGATGGCCGACGTACTCTCGTCGACGACCCCGCGCCCGGCCATCTGCTGCAGGGCACGTGTAACGGACTTCGCCATGGCGGCCCGCACGGCAAAGTAGCCGGCCTCGTGCAGGTTGTCCGAGCCGGAATGCCCGCCCAGGGCGAAGACCTGGACGCAGGCCAGCGCCGTCTCGGGATCCTCAAGGTCCTCGCCCTCGCTCTGAGCGATCCGGGCGATCGACCGGAGCATGATCGTCGTCGAGATCGGAAGCTCCACCAGAACCGCCGAGACGCCGAGCGCGCCACCCATGGCGCCGGATAGGACCGCGAGCGCCTTGTGGGCACGGGTCTCGGGATCCTTGCCATCCTCCGGGATCGTCTTCAGCGCATAGCGCAGTGCGCGGGTGAGTGCCGCCTGCGTTGCCTTCGAGATCATATCAGAGACCGGCACGGGAAGCCCCTGCCCGAGTAACTCAATCGGCCGTCCGGCTAAGGCAGACAGCCGGGCCACGTAGCTTGGCCCCTCAAGCGCCAGCACGGCCCACCGCAGCGCCTCGCGGTCCTCGGCCGAGAGGGCGATCTCTGGCATTGCCGGGCGGCCCGCGTCCACCGGAAGCGGCTCCTGTCGGCGAAGGTCCTGACTCATGCGATCTAATTGGGGATCCCGAACCGCTTTGGATAGCCCGCAACCCTTCAGCGCAGCGTGGCGTTGGTCTGCCGAGGATCGGAGGAGCCGATGCTGTTCAGAGCCGTCGTGGCCGTCGTTCCCGTGGTGGTTGCCCAAGCTGCCGTGGCGCAGCCCATACCACCTCTGCCGCCCCCGCGGCCTGCCGAAACACCCCCTGTGACACCCCCTGCCGCACGTCCGCAGGCTCCGCCGGTGCCGACGGCGGACGCGCCACCGGCCATCCCGGAAGCCGACGATTGCCTGGCCAGGCTGCAGGCTGCCGGGTTCGAGATCGAACCCGCGGAGCCGCCCCAGGTCTCAAACGAACTCTGCCGGATCGAGACGCCGGTGCGACTCAAGGCCGTGCCGGTTCCAACGAAGTCTGAGACGGCTGTCCGGCTGACCGATCAGCCCACCCTGGCCTGCCGCTTCGCCGGGCCGTTCGGGCACTGGATCGGCGATCTCGTCGCTCCGCTCGTCGCCGGCATCAAGGGGACAGAGCTGAGGGCCGTCCGCACCGGCCCAGGCTTCGAGTGCCGCAACCGGAACCGGGCGGCGGCGGGCAAGCTCTCGGCCCATGCGCAAGGGCTTGCGATCGACATCGCCGGCTTCGACCTCGCCAACGGAACGACCCTGCGGATCAAGCCTGAGGCCGACACCGCACCGGATCCGGCGCTCGCAGCCCTGCGGACCGCTGCCTGCGGCTGGTTCACGACGATCCTCGGTCCTGGCTCGGATGAGGCGCATCACGATCACCTCCACGTCGACATCGAGCAGCATGGATCCAGCGACCGCTACCGGATCTGCCAGTAAGGTCAGGCGGTCCCTACCCAATCGCTGCTCCCCGGTTCGGGGAAAGTGCACAAAGAGCTCGCGTTCATGGAGAGCATGAGGTTGTCTGGGGCAGCGCGTTGCAGCTCTGGCATCTGTGCTTTTGATGATCCGATAGTTCTGTCGTGATGGTGCGCCCTGACACCGCATCATTGGTGACTGCCCCATGGATTCTTATGGTCCCCAGTTTCGGACCTTCCGGGATTTTGGTTCAATTGCCGCGAGCTACGGAAGGAAAATTTCTGACCTAAGTGTTGCTCGCTGCCGCTATGACAAACTGCTTGTTCGTGCTCTCCGAGGGTCAGCGCATTCACGGTACTTACCAGAGCTACATCCCGGTAGGTGACACGGAGGATGAAGTGGGTGATCCGCCCGTCACAAACTTGATGGAAGGCGAGCCAGATCTGCTTGCCACGCATGTTCATATCATCCAGGTCGAGGAGGACCGCTGCTGGGAACGTCGCGTGCTGGAAGACAAGGAACAGGATGTCGACGCTGTCGGGGTGCCCTTCCGACATGACAGTAATTAACTCGCCCATGCTGGCATCGGCCGACAGCCTGACGCGGGCGGTTCTCATCCTAATTCTGCACCCCGGTTTTATGAGGAGCAGAATAGAGCTCATGGCCGAGCCGGACGGCCCCCTCTTAATGGTTGATCAGATGGGATGCGATGTGGCTGCCAGGTTGAAATGTCCGGCGGCCGCCAAGCGAGCCAGCGCCCGCTCACGCCGTGCGGCGATGACCGGATCCGACATGACATCGGTCATGGGGCCTTGCCTGTGGACCTCTCGCGCTCCCTGGCGTATGCGGCGGCGCGCCGGGTGGCGCAGTTCGGGACGGCCAACGAACATTCCGACTGGGAGACGGCGCATCACGTCTTCACCTACAGCAATGCCGTGCACCAGGCTTTGAAGCGGATTGCAGCGGGGGGCGACACTGTGCCGAACGATGTGGCCGAGGCGACTCGGGGCATTCTTCATGGCGCCATGGCGGTCTATCTGTCCTGCTATCTGAATGTGCCGCCCGCGCGGCTGCCGGACAAGGGCGACCCTCGACTGGACGGCCCTCCCCAAGTCTCCCAGGACATCCGTGCGGCCTTGCTCGATGCCTTCGACCGGCAGCGGCAGGTGGATGCGGTGGGAGGCCTTTGGCGCGGCATCTTGCAGTGGAGTTCCTGCCCGATGACCTGATCATGACGCTGGCGCACGCACTGCTCCGGGAGGATGCGGGATTTCATGCCTGCCAGATGCTGGAGGCCGGGGTGCGCCAGTTCGGGGAATGGGCCAATACCCGTCAGGGCGGGCACATCCTGATGGGGGTCGGCCGCTACCTGGCGGCTCATTCACCAACCGAACGGGCTGCCTTTCAGACGGCCGACATTGCCCGCCGGCTCCTGCACGGAAGCGAACTGCATCAGATGCCTTAGATGATCCATGACGCGACTGTGAACTTTGGCCCGATGGACCCGGGTCGTCGCCGCGCTTGACACATCACAGAGTGAGGCAGCGTCAGAACGAGCGTGACATCTCTCTCGTTTCGCTGGGTTAGAAACGTGTGCAGGTCGCGGTACGCTCGCGCAGGACAGCCTCCTGGTCAAAGCGCCGCCTGTATTCAGCCATGATCTCCGAGATCTTGCCTCGTGCCGTGGGGTCACCGGCATGGAGCACGGTCACGACTTCGGATCCCTCTCGCTCGATTTGTCCGTTGGCATTCCGCCATTGCCCGGTTGCTTTCACCACCGTCAGGCCTTCAGGGAAGCGTGGCGTGATGATCTCATTCAGGAACTGTCGCCACTCGGCCTCGCGGACTGTTCCTCCATTAGGGCGGTTACGGCCAAAGTAGAGCGTGTCGCGAACCATCGATTGATCGCCTGCCTCGCACGACCATAGGCTCGGATGAAGGGGCAAAGAGGACGAGGCGCAGCCTGATATTCCCAGAAGCGGCAGGGCCAAGATCGTGTGCCAGTGGACCCGGCCGAGTTGTTTCAGGAGACCGCCACTCACTTGCCAGCGGCCTTCCGAAGAGCTGCATTGATCCGGTCCTGCCAGCCTGGGCCGTCCTCCTGGAAGTACTCCAGTATGTCTTGGTCGATGCGCAGAGCCACGGTTTCCTTCACGCCCGGGATCGCAGGAGCCTTCAGAGGTCCTTCAACAGGTTTGGCGGTAACCTTCTTGAATGCAGCCTCGGCAGCCTTCAAGGGATCGGGCGGACGACGTCCTCCAGGTGATCTCGACATCATCGTCCTCCCGGTTAGGCGCGGTCTCTTGCGCCGCCACTTACGAGCATCGTACGGCTTTTCAAGGGTGTCGAGTCTCGCGCCGGGCAGAAGACCTCGTCAGAGCTCTCGACGAACAGGGCGGCACTCGGACGATTGAGCGGAGTAGGTCTGAACTCACTGATATTTCACTCAAGGCCAATGGCTCTCATGTTTCCTCCACTTACCTTTGATCAGATCGTTTGGGCGTTGCTGTCTCCCAATGAATGGTGACGGTCGGAGGACGGCACTCTCGTGTTCGTCAGGCACGGCCACAGATCCGAAACAGCGAGATATTGGACTTGCTCCGAAAAAATGGAGAACCTCTCATGAAGCAGAAGGATCTCCATGCCCTTGCCGGGGCCGTCGCCAACGGTTTGTCGAGCGCGCATCTTGCCGGCGTGGTCGGCGCTGCGGGGCCGGCTCGATCGGCACCGACGGACATCGTTGTGCCGCCCCCCCTGCTGCGGCCGCTGGCCGAGTATGAGGCGCTGGTGGGAGGAGGCTGGTGATGACGGCCATCGATCACGAGGCGCTCGTGGCGATGCTCGATCGGCTCAAGCTGACCGCGATCCGCGACCAGCTCGACACGCTGCTGGACGAGGCGGCCCGGTCGGACATGACCTTGCGCGAGGCCTTGGCGTTCCTGGTCAGACGCGAGATCGCACGGCGCGACGAGCGGCGGATCGCCATGGCGAGCAAGCTCGCGCAGTTCCCGTTTGTGCGTGAACTTGATGGCTTTGACTTCGACGCGCAACCGTCGCTGGATCAGCGTCAGATCCGAGAATTGGCCACGTGCCGCTGGATTGCGCATGGTGACGCGGTCTTGCTTTTAGGGCCTCCGGGCACCGGCAAAACTCATCTGGCGGTAGCTCTCGGGCGCGAGGCGATCCGAGGGGGCAATTCTTCGGTTCGCTTGACATTATCTGACGGGTTGCTGGTTTAGGCGTCCGTAGGAGGCGCTGCCATGGCCCAGGTCCAGAGATCACCCCGACACCAGGACAACCGGCTCCTGGCCGCTCTGGCGAAAGAGGATCTGGCCTATCTCGAGCCGCACCTGGCCGTCCTGGACCTGCAACGCGGTCAGATCCTCTATGAGCCGGGAGGGACTGTCACGCATACCTACTTTCCGCATGATGCCATGGTGTCGCTCGTTACCGTGATGCGGGACGGCAAGGCGGCCGAGATGGCGGTGTTCGGCCGCGAAGGCCTGTTCGGTCTGGTGAGCGCCTTTGTGAGCAGCCAGTCCTTCGGGCGCTACATCGTCCAACTGAGCGGCTCGGCATCGCGGATTGAACTTCCCCGGATGCAAGAGGCCATGGCAGCCCGCCCCATGATCCGGCAACTCGTCCTGCTTTATACCGAGGCACTGATGGCGCAGACGCTCCAGACCGTCGCCTGCAACGCCGTTCACAGCGTCGAGGCCCGCTGCTGTCGCTGGCTTCTCATGTCTCAGGACAGAGTGGGTGAGGCGGAGCTGCCTCTCACGCATGAGTTCTTGGCCGAGATGCTGGGCGTGCAGCGCTCGACGGTGAGCGAGGTCACGCGCACGCTGCAGGACAAGGGCCTCATCCAGCAAGGCAGAGGGATGATTACGGTCATTGACCGTCCCGCTCTTCAGAAAGCCACGTGTGAGTGCTACGGAATCATCCGTCAGCGGTATCAACAGCTCCTGCCGCAGACCTATGAGCGGGATTGAACAGGGGCTCTAATTGCCGCCGTTCCGCTGTGGCCTCTCTTAATGCGAGCAGAAGAACGCCAATATCCTCGTCCAGCAGCTTGATCGCATTGCGGGCACACTGCCGGAAGTGCTCTCTGCGGGATGCGGTTTCGGCGTCCCATGAGCAGGCTTGTGGCTGAGCTTCATGGATGGCCCGAGCAACCAGCTCGACCCTGTGCTCCATTGGTTCCGGATCCATGATGACACCTCCTGCGTCCGCCTCGGGAATGCTAGGGCTCGCCCTCGTGTCATAGACTGGCCAGCAGAAGGCTCGCTCCGATGAAGGAGCCGAGGGAGGCCGCGAACAGGATTGAAGCGCGCTGAAACGACGGCTCAGGGTTGGTGATCGTCGTAGGTTCCGGAGAAATGTCGCGTGGGTTGTAATCGTGAGGCATGAGTTTGTCCTAACTTCGATTGACGCTGCATGGCCGTCAAACGTTGGCAGGCGTCACCCTATTCCTTCACAAATTCTATAAGAGTGTTTCGAGCACGCGGCAGACAGGGCGCCTGGAACCGACCAGCACGGGCAGCTGCATGATTTCTGCGGACGAGCATAGCCTCGCCGAACATCATACGTGAGGCAGGTCAAGCGCTCGCGACGCTCCGCCTGCAATCCGACGCCGGTTGCGGCTCCGATAGGTCAGTCGTACAATCGATCGTCGACGTACCATCAGTGGCTTGTAGCCGCCCTAAACGGGAGGACGCCATGGGACGCAAATTCATTGACTGCCGGGCCTTTTCGAGTGAGATGAACTGCTCGCTCACGATCATCGCCGATACCGAGCGCGAGCTGGTTGAGGCCGCCGTGCAGCACGCCGTAGCCGTGCACGGGCACCAGGACACGCCCGAGCTGCGGGATCAAATCAGAGGCGCCATCAAAGATGGCATGCCGCCTGAGGAGGCACCAAGCCGCGCCGCATGATGAACCAAGTGTGGCTTGGATGACATCGCAGAGCGCGTTGCCCGTGCCATTGCTGGCCACCGAGGGCTTGGGGTTTTAATCTGGAGCGCCAACCGCCCGGCAATTTCACGAGCCACACGCTGGATGGAGCGCGGGCAGGCTCTGGAGGTGGCCAAGGCAGTGAAGATGCCGATCATCTACTTGGACAGCGGCATTGCCCGGACAGAGACGTAATCTCGCAAAAAGCGCCTTGATGGAACGTTGGAAACAACCGAGCCGGCGCAGAAAAAGAACCCGGCCTTGCGCCGGGTTCGTGTCCATATGGGACAGTCACGAGCATCAAAACGGCTGCTGAATAACGCCTGATGCGATGGTCCCGTTCCTTGGGTCTGCTTATACGCTCCTGCCGCGCCGCGAGTAATACCAGATGGCGGCGATAACGATGATGATCAGCAGGATCACCCACCAGTAGTCCATGATCCCGCCACTGGCTGCCCCAGCATCGCCGGCTGGAGGACTGGGAGCCGCAGGCGGGGTCTGTGCCCAGACAGGCGAGACAGCCAGAAAGATGAAGCCCATCAGTGCTGCGAGTTTGCTCATGGATATCTCCGTTGGAGGAGGACCAGTACAACCATCGCCATGCATTACCAGCCGGCCCTGTCAGGGAACGCATCGAGGCAGGGCATGTTCCTATGCAAGCCAACTCGCAGCGCGTAATGCGCATGCCTCGGTGGAATTGGATGCTCATGACAAAGAGGCACCCGCGCACGCGGCTTTTGGATACTTAACACCATTGCGCGCAAAAATGCGGGGGGTTTGAAGCTGGGGGGCAGCGAGGATAACATGGCTCAGCTCCTGGCCGATGCTTGGGCTGGCCCACACTGAGAGGAGATAACGGCCATGAGACCCCTGACAGCCTTCAAGCTTGTTCGCATGGTTCAGGGCGAGCACCGCACCGAAGCCGAGTTCGAGGGAACCGGAGCCGAAGGTGGGCAGGAGATCACCCTGATCCTGAACAATATCGACGCCCACGATGTCGATCTGCAGGTCGGCGAGCGCTACACGCTGCATATCCAGCCGTTCTACCCTGAGGACGGGATTAGCGCCCTGCCTGAGGATTAGCACCATGAAGTCAGCCTGCGACCCCGCCATGGCCGAGATGGATGCCGCCAACAGTCGCTTCGGTCGCGGCACTGCCACCTGACAGCCGCAGGCATCAAGAGGCCATGGGCGACCAGGTTCGAGCAACGCTCGCCCCGCTACACGACCCGCCTCGACGAGGTGCCTTGTCTTTAGGGCATTTCAGCCCAAGGCAGGCACCACGTCCTCGGCTGGCACTGCTCGAAACCCGCTGACAGATGCTTAGGCCTCAGTGGGACCGCTGCGGAAAGCTAAGGGCCTCTAAGAACGGGAGTTCCAATAGGATCTCATCCATACCATCCTTCACCTCGATATAAGCCGTCGCCCAATTCACTGGCCGCTCGAACTGAGTATTCATCAGGTTCTGAGCCATCACCTTGGCGACTTCCCAGGCTTGGTCCGGATCCCGGAGGTCCTGTCCATCCGGATCGTTCAAGGCGTCCGTTCCGATATGGACGTTGAAGAAGTATCGCGGCATGAAGGCTCCTGGATTACCTAGCTCGGGTTTTCCGGCTGACTTGCTGGAAGCTCAAGGTGTTTGCTCAAGACATTTACGATCCTGACCACAACAGCCCTCGGGATCGCAAAGGCGAGAGGTCCATACAAAGGATGGTCGAATGCCAGAAGCGAGCCATCGATATGGGCCACTTGAATATGCCAAGTTGGCTTGAGGATAGTCTCAACGGTTTTGCCATCGAGTGCTTGCTTCTGAATCCCCTCGACCATACGCGCCCTGGCATGCCCGAGCAGCCTGATGACCTTTGTGAGTTGTTCAAGGTCAAAGGTGATGGGCTCGGACAGACCCGCGACAGGACCAATCTCGATAGTCACGGAGTGACGGTCATCCGCAACCCGAACACCGACCCGCGCCTCAGCCATGACGAGGTCTCCATGCTTACTGGCAGCCTGTTAGAGGGCAGCTCTTGGTTCAACCGAACACCGCCCGAATAGGTCCATCATATTGCTTGTGCGCGTGCCCATGCCTCAAGGAAGGCGCGCCTGTGGACCACACCATGCCCTCAGCCGGCGCTCATCCGCCTCGCGCGGGCATGCGAAGATTGTCCGGAGAGTCATGAGAATGCTTTATCCCTCTATGGAACCCGTAAGCTTGGCTCTCTCTTAGTTACCTAGGGGCCGAAATGTTAAATGAGAGTGCTCCATGCCGCTCCGTCACGCCCCTGTTGTTGAATGGCCCACGACGCTTGTTCCCCTGCTGCAAGACGTGCAGATCGCCCCCGGCAGCGACGGCAAGCATGCCTGCTGGGTCGATGTCGATGTGGATGCTCAAACCCTGCTGGCCATCCATGAGTTCGAGGCGCACCTGCGCCACCGCCCGGTCCAGCTCAGGTTGGCCGTGATCAGCGATTGCGTGACGGGCGAGATGAACCCATCGGTCGGCCTGGGCGCTCCGTCTGACCGGGCCCGCCACATCGCGAAGGTGCGCCTCAGCTTTCACGACCTTCAGGGCGGTGAGTGTGTTGAGGCGGCAGAGAGCGAGTGAGACCGTGAATTGCGCGTAAACGCATTTATAGAAAAGCGAACCCCGGCCTCCTTTGGCCGTTGGTAGGCGAGGAACTCCATCGGAGGCATGAGTCATGTATGCGTTCCGCTCTGACAAGGCGGCCGAGTATCGCCAGCAGGCTGAGAAGATCCGCATCCTTGCCGAGCAGGTCTCGCTCCTCGAAGCCAAGTTTCACCTGTTCGAGGCGGCCCAGCACCTGGAGGAGTTGGCGGCGGACGAGGATCGCCGATAGGTCCCTCAACTGGCTTTCTTGCAGTAACTGCCATAGGGCACAATGCATCCATCGGAAGGCCCTCATCAGGTGGCAATACCGACGAGCTGGTTCACGAGACGGATTTCGCCTGTCGCACCGGACTCCGGCAGCATGCCGTGGCCGCGGCGGATCATCCGCATGACCACAAAAACCTTTGATAGTGGTGTAGGCTGTTTTCATGCTCTGGAAGCCGCGCGTCGGCCGGATCATACGCTTGAGCGCGCCGTGATCCGCTTCGATGATATTGTTATCGGGCATGCTTTTCCTCGGCACCATCGGCGCGTTGGCGCAACCAACTCGGCGGCTGTATCCTGGGGTGACCGGGACAGGGGTGTCGGGAGCACGTGATGTGGGCAGGCCGATCTAT
>NZ_JBVVAK010000196.1:0-12306 GCF_055792825.1 Microvirga sp. GN3 | reverse complement strand
GTCGACGACCTGCATCGCCTCGCCCGCCGCGAGTTCGGCCGGCTGAAGCGCCGCCCCGAAATGATCGTCCGCTTCTTCCGCCATGCAGGTCTCTCCGTTACCGGAATCCCGTGACGATCATTAGATACACTGACGGTGCCCCATCGGGTGGGTTGGTGGGAGACCTCGCAGTGATTGTTCAGGTATTGGGCGGCACAAGGTTTGTGCGATAACCCGCGCCGGCATTGTCACCAAAGACAGCTACTTTCGAGACGAGGTCGATCCCGCCGGCCTTCGGTTGGCGCACCCGGCGCCCAATGGCGACGCAGAACATGGCGGGAGTTCCAGGGGCGGTGGGGCACGTACCCGCAGCGTCGTCGTTCCCAGATCTCCCTTACCGGTGCGGCTCGGCGCTGGGCCCGTGACGATCCGCTGCGACCAGCGAAAGCCGATCTCGTTGAAGTAAAGGTACGGCGAAGGCCCCGGATGCCCGATATGGCTAAGGTCATCCGGGGCCTTGCTGTGACAGGGCCAACGAGGGGGCGATCGACCCTTCACAAGCTGCGGAATATTCTTCACGAGTTGCGAAGCGCGGTACTCCAGGAGTGAGAAGGAATGATCCGCGTCGCAGCATCGGGGCGGGTTGCTTAACTCAGGTCATAGAGGCCCGAATTGGGTCCGCGAAGTCTCCCTGCCCCAACATCCCGAGCGTTTGCATCAAGCCGCCTCGCCCATGAGGTTGGCAGCCTTCGGCTCGGGATGGCCGTCACGGCTCTCGGCCGTGACGGCCTTAGGCCATTAGTGGATCGAGAAATAATCGCCCGGGTTGCTGTTCACGTCCTCAGCATTGACGCTCACGAGGGTAATCGTGTCGCCATTCCCAAGGTCGACAACGGTATTGCTGCCGACCTGCTGGACGCGGTCAGCAAGGTCGTCGGCCGTCGCGATATCAGTCCCGTTGATCCCCTTGGAGATCTGCAGCAGATCCTGGCCCGGCTTGAAATCCAGCACGACGTCATTGCCGCCGCCGCCGGTGAAGACGAACGTGTCGCCGCCCGCCCCGCCGACGAGAAGGTCGTCGCCCGCCCCGCCCTCAATGAGATCGGCTCCGGAGCCGCCGCGCAGGATGTCGTCCCCTGCGCCGCCCTGCAACAGGTCAGCGCCCGAACCACCGTCAAGCGCGTCGTTGCCGCCGCCTCCCAGCACGATGTCAGCGCCGGCACCGCCGTCGAGATCATCGTCTCCATCGTCGCCGAGCAGGCGATCGGTGCCGGCGCCGCCGAGCAGGTAGTCGCTGCCCGCACCACCGGAGAGCCAATCCTCGCCGCTGCCGCCGTCGAGAAGGTCCGCACCGGCCTCGCCGTACAGATCGTCGTCGCCGCTTCGGCCAAAGATCAGATCGTCGCCACCATGGCCGAAGATAGCGTCCACCCCGGATGTTCCCTGCAAGTGATCGATATTCTCGCTACCGCCAATTGTTGCCATGTGTTTCTCCTGTGTTGTGTCTGCCCAGTGAGCGGGCGCATGCCGATGCGCCTGCTCGCGCGGATCAAACGGATTGAACAGTGAGAGCGCTTTGAGCGCGTGCTTGTGGAGCTGGTGCGATGTTTATTGCTCGTCGCGTGATCCAGCGACCCTTGGATAGAAGAGATTCGGATCAGTGTAAACCATCGCAAAGTACTTCTTAATATTGCTTTCTAATGTCCGCGAACTCGCCACAAAAAGTACCGAAATATTTCAGGAACAGTCCATGCGTAATTGAACGAATTTCGATATGAATTGCTTGTGTTATTCTAGGTGATGAGGAGAAATTATTGTAGATCAACGGGTTGGCATCATGATCGGAATGGGTCCCAGGTTGCTAATTCAGTCAGAACGATGCGGGACGGCATGTGAATGCCTCCGCGGTGAAGGTGCCCTGTCCTGTGGAGTTGGTTCCATGGTCACCATGGCGGACCGTGTCAGAGCGCCAGAGTGGGTCGTTGATTATCTCCGGCACATCAATGTCCTCGACCTGACGCATGAAGAGATCAGCACAGGATCTTTGCCTGACGGCACGGCAGCATTATCGGCGTTGTTCCGTCAACCCGGACATGAGAACAGCCGAGGTAGATGGTCCGGCATGACCAAGCCCGTCAGCTACAGGTCCCGTCGCAATCCGATTGGTAATTCAGTTCGACCTATGCCTCCGGCAAACTCCGGAGGTGCGTGATATTCAAAGGCCGCCAATTCGATCGCTCAGCGATCCTGCTGTGTGTCCGGTGGAATCTCGCTTACAATCTAAGCCTGCAGAATTTAGAAGAGATGATGGCTGAGCAATGCATAGTGGCCGACGGTCGGCGAAGTCATCAGGAAGATTGGTCGCATCTCCTCCGGAAGTTCGGCCTATGAGCCGCCTACCTGTTGTACGCGGTGTAAGAAAACCGCAGGGTGAGCTATTGGTTGATTGAGGCAGTGTGAGTTCTCAAAGCCTGCATGGTCGCGGTTCCAAGCCTGCCTGTGACAGGAAGACCTTTGGCCCGTTCAAAGGCCGCAACGGCTTTGCGGGTCGAGGGGCCCAATGACCCGTCGGCTTTTAGTTTTCCATATCCGAAGTCGACGAGCGCCTCCTGCGCTGCACGGACCTCCTGCTTGGAAAGACGAATCGCTGACGTCGTGCCGACCGTGGGGCTTTCCGTCATCGCGATAGGCTGATCGGACGGTCCAGTGAGCTGAAGGCGGGCCTGCTCAAGTGCCTGACTAACGGTTGCGCGCAAAGAATCCAGCTGCTGGAGCTCTTCGGTGGCTGCTTCGATCCGCACCTGCATACTATGCAGATCGTGCCCGGCCAGAATTCTGCGATCGTTCTCTTTGGCCAGCTGGTCGCGCTCGGCGGTGATGGTCTCAATCTGCTGCCGAAGGCGCGAAATTTCAGCCTGGACCGTGTGCTGCTCAAATCGCGGCGACAGGACAGAGTACACGAACAGGCTCCAGCCGATGGCCGTCGCAGCCAGGAGGCCTTTGCCTGCTTTGCCAAACTGCAACCCTGCGTGGTGTCTTTCATAGCGCATGAGCTTACTTTCGGATCGTTCGCTGAGGTTCTGAGAGCATTGTGTGCTCACATCAGCTCCGCATTGGGTCGAGCTTGTGACGCAATTGGGATCCTGCGCGACCTTTGGCTTCGCACGGTTAAGCAAACGTAACCTTGAGCAATTGGCGATGTCGGCAGACTGCTTGTTGGAGGAGGCGCTGAAGCGGCTTGTATGGCTGTGCGCGGTTCTATGAAACCAATGATCAGGCGTGTGATCTGAATGAAGTTCGCGATATCATACGGGACAGTTGGGTAGATCCACGCGGCGTCATCGCCAAACGACTTGACCAAAGTCCCCGGAACAAGAGAACAGAGCCTAAGCAATTCATCATCGCCTTGCCGGTCGCCTTCTGCTTGGACTGGCTGTCAGCAGGAACGGATTCCGCCCTGCTATCAAGATCACACGGCGGAAATTCGCCAAGCATGTGAGCCAGCACGAAGGCAGCCTCCCATTGGTTCAACACTTGGTCGGATTGCCTGCGACTCTGATTGGCCATTCATTGACGACCGGCTCATCGGTGTTGTTCGCCGGATGAGCCAGCCCCCTTGATCAAATTAGGTATCAGGAGAGATGCTGCGCGAAATGCTTGTTCATCTCGAACATGCTCACCTTGCGCTAGGTTTGCTTCCTGGCTGCTTTGGATTCCGACATTGTGAAACTCCGTTGTTAATCCTGCCGGCCAACTGCAGGCGTCAGGTGGCGGGACCATGGCGAGCGAACAATCAACAGTGACGGCAACGTCATCTCAGCAAGCCGGAGTGCAGCACAAACTTCCGAAGCTTGGAATTGCGCGGCACAAGCGTTACATGCTGCTCAGACTCCTTTTATCAGTTTCGCGAGACTCCTGAGGAAAGCCTGCTTGGAGCATGTTCTATGGGAACACCACTCGCACATATGTAGGAATATTTGAATGTCCGGCGTCGCACGTCAGTTCGAGCCACAGATCACCCGTAGCGGCGGAACACCCTCGAAGTACCGATTCTCGGTTCGGTGCTCCGCGTGCCACAAGACAGACGCCTACGAGGCCAGCAAGGCCACCGGTGATGATGTCGTGAAAAGCTATTTCAAGGAGCGCGGCTGGCTGCTGGGACGAGATCGTTCCTATGACCTATGTTCAACGTGCTTAGCCAAGCCGCGCCGCGCTGATCCTGGCACGACCGGAGGACAGCCGGGTCGCCTGGAGCCAACAGACAAGCGCCGCCGGGAAACAGCCGACATTCTGGCGCGGCACCTGGGCAAGCCTGAGGTGTCGGCTGCGGAGGTCTTCCGCCCCAAAGAAGTGCAGTTCCCGCGCCCATCAGTTCCTGACGCACCTCGACAGCCTGTGCCGGTGCCTGTCCTGCCTCCAGAGATGGAACAGACTCTGACTGGGATGGCTGCAGATCTGAAGGGTCTCCGATCCGCCATGGAACTCATGGCCGAGCAGATGAGCAAATTGGTGACTGTTGGTGGTCAGCAGATCGCAGCCATCGCACGCTTGGCGCCCCTGATAGCCCAATCGGCGGAAGGCATAACCAGCAGCGTGCTGGCCGTTGTCAGCGCTGTCAGATCCATCCCAGGTTCATCCGGGCATCCGGCAGAACCTATCCTGACTGTGCAGCAACCCGCGCTACAACCTGAGCCGCTCCAAGAGGGCGCTCAGACAATCGGTCCAGAATCAGCAATTGACATTGAAAGGGTGACCATAGAGCCGTTGAAGCGGGGACGGCGCTCCAAGAAGAACGAGGACAAAGCCCAAAAGATGGTATCCGCACCCGTTGTGGTGAAGTCCATTCCAGACGCCAAGCGCTCAGACCGATTCTACACCTCTATCCGCCTGCCGCGAGAGTTGTGGGACGGCGCCGGATTCGGACCAGACGACCGCCTGCTGCTCGACTGGAGTGGCAAGACCCTGAGAATTGATCGTGCGGCTGAGGGCGGCGTGAAGCCAAAATCGATCGGAGAGACTGCTGTCATTCTCCAGTCTTGGAAGCTGGGAAACCTGAACTTCGACCAACCGAAGGTGACGAATGGAGAGGCGTCTCTACGCCTGACGGCAAGGCCGTCAGGCGCTACATAGACACATGGTCTGGAACCGCTCGGGCTGGGCTTTGGTGCGTAATTCAGATGTGGGTCGCGTTGATGCCCTGACGTCGGGGCTCAGGTGATACGCTGGGACACCGGCATGCCAAGGCGGGTCATGACGTTGAGGACCTTGCAGCCGGCCGCGGCTTCGGCCTTTTGCATAGGCAGCGTCCGAGCATGGAGACGGCGACCAATCAGGGTTTTGTAGCGCATCATCGCCACCTCGCCCAATGACCGACAACCGTAGTTGAGCGCCTTCTGCCAGCCGAGACGCCCGTGTGCCTGGATCATCTGGAGGTGCCGGTCTCGCTGGGTGGGCGCCGTCTCGGCCGTGTTGCTCGGCACTGCCGTTGACCGCGGTGGGATAATCACAGCCGCAGCAGGATCCCGCTCGGCGATGGTACGGTAGACGGGCTCGCCATCATATGCGCCATCAGCCGTGACTGAAGCGATTGGGCTTGAGATCTGATCCAGCAAGGGACCGACCAGCGAGGCGTCCCCATCTTCCGTGGTGGTCAGCTCTGAAGCGAGGATCTCACCGGTCTCGGGATCAACGGCGAGGTGGAGCTTGCGCCAGGTCCGGCGCTCTTGGCCGCCATGCTTCTCACGCCGCCATTCGCCGGCCCCGAACACCTTCAGGCCTGTGGGGTCGATCACTACGTTCACGGGGCCAGTTGCTTCTCTCACCGCCTTGGCGACAGTCAGATCCACGCTGCGGCGCGAGAAGGTGGTGTGATCGGGCACCGGGAGGTCCAAGCCGAGCAGTCGCAGGATCGAGGCCAGCATGCCTTCGGTCTGGCGCCAGGGTCGGGCAAATGCCAGCCGCAGCATCAGGCCAGTTTCGACGACCATCTCGGAGTATCGCTGTGGTCGACCACGCCGGCCCGTGTTTGCTGGCGTCCATGCCTCGATCGCTTCAGCCGTCACCCACACCGTCAGGTCGCCGCGCCGACGCAGGGCGGCATCGTAGTCGCGCCAATTTTTCACGCGGTAGCGCGCCTTTGGGATCCTGTGGCGGCGCTCTTGATTGACCTTGTAGGGCATGCAGCTCTCGGCTTCGGAGGACTGCCTCTATACCTCACCCCTGCCTTAGCACGACACCTCAGGCCGAATTACGCACCAACGTCGTCGCGCCCGGCATCGGCTTTGGCGAGCACGGCGACGACTATGTCCGCATTGCGCTTGTGGAAAACGAGCAGCGCATCCGTCAGGCCGCGCGCAACATTCGCAAGTTCTTCGACAATGCCGACCAGACCCTCCATAACGTGGTGCCCCGATCAACACAGGCAAAGTAGGCTCGCCAACCCGCCGCTCTGCTTGGATCGGAAGGATACAAGAGCGTAAGGGAGCATACAGGCTCCCCTGCTGAACCAGGAAGGCATCTTTGACGTGCAGGACTACATCCGCAAGATCTTGACCGCCCGGGTCTACGACGTGGCGATCGAGAGCCCGCTCGACCCCATGCCTCGCCTGTCACAGCGGCTCAACACGCCAGTTCGTCTTAAGCGCGAAGATCTCCAGCCGGTGTTCTCGTTCAAGATCCGTGGCGCTTACAACAAGATGGCAGGCCTGCCGCGGGATGCACTTGAAAGGGGAGTGATCTGTGCCTCGGCCGGCAATCACGCCCAAGGAGTTGCCGTGGCAGCCAAGAGACTGGGTGCCAAGGCAACCATCGTGATGCCACGCACCACGCCTGCCATCAAAGTTCAAGCGGTGAAAGGGCAGGGCGGCCGGGTCGTGCTCCACGGCGAGAGCTTTGACGAGGCCTATACCCACGCCCGGCAACTTGAGACGGAGAAGAGCCTCACCTTCATTCATCCTTATGATGATCCGGATGTCATTGCCGGACAGGGCACTGTCGGCATGGAGATCCTGCGCCAGCATCCTGATCCCCTCGAGGCAGTGTTCGTGCCGATCGGAGGAGGGGGACTGGCTGCGGGAGTGGCCGTCTACACCAAGTTCCTGCGGCCTGAGGTGAAGGTGATCGGCGTCGAGCCGGAGGACGCTGCCAGTATGGCGGCTGCCCTTGCCGCAGGGGACAGGGTCATCCTGAACCAGGTTGGGCTGTTTGCCGATGGGGTCGCCGTACGTCAGGCGGGTGAGGAGACCTTTCGCCTCTGCCGCGAGTTGCTGGACGAGGTGATCACCGTGAGCACGGACGAGATCTGCGCGGCCGTGAAGGACATCTTCGAAGACACGCGTGCGATCGCCGAGCCATCTGGGGCCGTCAGCCTGGCAGGACTGAAGAAGTATGTGGAACGGGAAGGATCACGGCCGGACGGATTGGTTGCTGTCAACAGTGGCGCCAACATGAACTTCGACCGGCTCCGCCACATTGCCGAACGGGCCGAGATCGGTGAACACCGCGAGGCGTTGCTGGCGGTCAGCATTCCCGAGCAGCCGGGCAGCTATCGCCGCTTCATCCAGTTGCTGGGCAAGCGCTCGATCACCGAGTTCAACTATCGCTATTCCGACCCAAGGGAGGCGCAGATCTTTGTCGGCGTGCAGCTCTCGGAAGGCGATCAGGAGAAGCGCCAGATCATCACGATGCTGCGGGAGCATGGATATCCCGTGATCGACATGAGCGACAATGAGATGGCCAAGCTGCACGTGCGCTACATGGTCGGCGGGCATACGCCCGGCCTTCAGGATGAGCTGATCTTCCGGTTCCAGTTTCCTGAGCGGCCCGGAGCCCTGCTGAAGTTCCTCAACGGTCTGTCCGGCAGCTGGAACATCTCGCTGTTCCACTACCGCAACCATGGCGCCGACTATGGGCGGGTGCTGGCCGGCATCCAGGTCCCTGCCGCAGAGCGAGCGCAGCTCAAGCACAGTCTGGATGAGCTTGGATACCCGTACTGGGACGAGAGCGACAATCCGGCGTATCGCTCGTTTCTGAACCGAGACACAGCGGGAGTAACCGGCCGGATCTGAGGACCTGTCCATAGCAGGCTTCCCCTAGGCCGCTCTGTCTGATCAGATGTTCACAAGGGCAATGGCTGAGTGGTCATCTGTTTGATATCCGACTAATGCGCGGAGCGGGCATCAAGCGGGATCATCTGCAAGGCGCGACCTGAGGTATCGATGATCTCAAGCCGCCATCCCTGCCACTCATCTGAATTGGACGGATCCTGGGCGCGAAGCTCCTCGACCGCCTCCAGCGCCGAAACCACAGCCGCCTGAATGCTAGACGTCTCAATACCCTCCTCATCGCGGATCATGATCTCGCCATCAGTGAGGTTGAAGTAATAGCGGGTTAGCCCTGAACGAGATGAAGAGGAGGAATCTACGGAATGAGCCGCTGTGTCGGCTGCGATGAAACCGTCAGTAAGCATCACTCTGCTTTTGATAAGATTTGTCACGGCTTGAATGCCTTACTGAATGGCCGGAGATGAAACATTGGCCAGATCGACCCAGCCGGTGCAGGTCGGGACTTCAGGAACAAGGTACACACGGCTTCCATCGATCTTCTGAACCCGACATGGATAGGCTCTCTTGTCTCCCGGAGGGCGGTACAAGATCAGGCTCCCGACAGTGACCACCTCGTGCGAGCCTGGATCAAGGTGAGCTTGAAGGTTCCTGCTCACCTGCTCGATTTCGACTGAATCCGGAGCGTGAGTCTGCTTGGCTGCCCGGGCGCGCTCAAGAGCAGCAAGGACAAGGCGGGCTCGGTCGCGATAATGATCCATGATCAGCTTCAGCGGGCCACGCTCGTGCCCTGAATGCCAGGAGATGCCACCTGCCTTGGCCAGTTCTGCCGCCACAACCTCGACTTCATCGTCCGTCATCATCAGCCCTCCCTGTACTTAGCTAGAGTTGATGCCCGTGAGAACAATGCGACAAACCTGCTCAACTGTTTCGCGAAGATGAGATCTGATGCTGTCTGAGAGAAACAGTCATGCAGAAATTGTTCTAAAGTCATTCGACGTCACGAGCATTTCCGATGGAAAATGACGTATGCTCTTGGTGTTGACGTCATGCACGCAAGATCTTAGGTCCTCATCCTTCCCAACCCACAGCCAGCACATGAGATGAAGCGGAACACCAAGCCCTTCTCTGTCGAGATCAAGAAATCCCGCGTTCAAGGTCAGCGTCATCGCCTCCCGCCGAGGCGCCTGTTGGAGCCGACACCGGTTGAGGCCACCAAGATCTTCCAGAAGGAAGAGCACAAGCGGCTGCCGAGCCAACTCCTGCCCCACGCATCCTGCCGAGCATTGTCGAGCCTGTAGGGAGCCGTTCGGAACCTGTTGACCCTGTCCGCAAGCGCTCTTCAGGCACAGCCAATCGGGAACAGAGGGAGTTCGATCTGACTACGAGCGCCTCCGAGGACGTCAAGGAAGCGCACGCAGCTGTGCTGGTGACCACCGAAGTCGTGCCACAAGCTGACATTGCTGCTGGAGAGGGCGCAACGCCCGTCCATGACGTCCAGCCCGCGCGGGGTGAAAGTGTGAAGGCTAATTCGCGGCAGCCGAGGAAAAAGGCTTCTGGAGTTGTGAAACAGATAAAAGCGACCCAACCAAGGGTAGATCGGGAGCAAACACCAGAGGCCGAGATGATTGGGCTATCGGTGATGACACCGTCGAAAGCGGTCGAGCGCGGGCTGACCAAGCGTCGGACCGCCGCTGCTCAACTTCCGCGCCACGGGCGTTGGAAGCGGCGCCTCCATCCCGCGTCCTGGTGAAGGCCGCCGGTTCACGATCATGGATACTGTCTCGTTCTCTCTACCTGACTCTGCTGCAGTTGCGACCGTCTGTTTTCGCAGCATACAAGGCCCGATCCGCGCGTTGCAGAATGGCGTTCCTGGTATCCTGGGGCAGGGCCTCGGTCAGCCCAGCGCTGAACGTGTAGGCAAGGTCAACAGCAGACCCATCGATCTGAACTGGCGGGAGGTCTGCCCTGAGGTGATCCATGGTTCGGACCGCCGCCTCAAGGCTGATGGATGGCAGAAGGACCAGAAACTCCTCGCCTCCGGTTCTGCCAACAGAGATTTCGGAGCTTAGTCTCTCGCGGCAGACTGATGAAAAGTGCTGCAGCACCGCATCGCCGCCTTCGTGACCATAGCGGTCATTGATCGACTTGAACCAGTCAATGTCGATCAGGGCGACACACAGGCTGGAGCCTTCGGGCTTGTGATCTCTGAGACGCTCATCAAGGATCTCAAGGATATAGCGGCGGTTCGGCAGGCCTGTGAGCACATCGGTCCTGGAGGCCAGGAGAGCCGCGTCGTGCGCTTGCCGCAACGACCTCTCATCGTGCTTCAGCGCCGTAATGTCAGCCCCAACCGTGAGAACCCACCCGTTCGGCAGGATGGTATGGTCCATCCAGAACCAGCGGCCATCGATAAAATCGGTGACAAATGACTTGCGGGGGACACTCCGGCGGCGGGGGAGGGTTCTTGCGATGAGAGCTTCGACGTCATCGTCGATCCGCACACCAGTCCCTTTTCTGGCACCGTATCGCAGAATCTCAGAAAAGGTGAAGGGCCCCTCAAAGTCGCCTAAGAACAGATCCTGGTAAGTCGCGTTGGCGTACCGCAGCCGATCATTGGTATCATAGATCGAGATTGCTTGCCCGCTTTCCGAAAGCGCTTCCACGAGGCAGCGAAGCGTCTCGTCGTCCAGATCGGCAACAAACCCAGGCATTCAATCAACCGTTACAGACTTCTTGTCAGATCAATATCAGGTCACCGGTGCTGGTCCATCCGTAGAAGCCCTCATTCGAGTCCGAGAGTGGTCATTCTCCCCGTAGTGAGGGCGAAGGGCCGCAGGTGCCCCTACGGGAGGCTGTTAACCTAAAGTTAACCTTGGCCGGAATGCGTCCCAGCTTCGAAGATTATGGGGCCATTTTGCGGGAACCTGGCACCCACAGGCGCGTTGAAGGATCTCCCTGGTCCTGTTGCCCCCACGGACCAGTCCCTTCCAAGCGCCCCAAGCGGGCGCTTTTTCTTTGCCAGCCATGCGTCGGGATCCGTCGCTCATACGATTAAGGATGTTCACAGAATTCCATACCGCTCTGTCACAGGCGCTGCCTACACTCGCCTGAGCCTTTCAGAGAGATGATGGCATGAAGAGATTGGTCACGGTCACCGGTCCTGTCACAGCCGCCCAGATGGACGGCTACCTCATCGAGGAAAGGCTGCTGGATCACATCATGATCCAGATCAGCGACAAGGGCGGCGGGAACCTGGAGATCGCCTTCCATGAGCGGGACCAGCGCTACCTGACGCAGTTCTCGGCGGTCCAGCAGGCGCAATGGCTGCAGGAAGCAATGCTCCATGTCGAGGCGGGATGCCCGCTGAAGACGCCTGACGGGAGATACGCCTGGATCACCGACGCGGCGCCACCGAAACCAAAATCCCTCATCAAGGCGATGCGGCCAGCTTGCCAGGGATACGATCTACCGCCCGGATTGGAGTTCTTGAGGCGGGACTAATTCTTGTTGAACGCGGGCGGGGTCGCCGAGACTGGATGAGGATCTTTGGGACCAGCAATTTTTCCATCATGCTTGTTAAAACAGAACTCTGGTCTTCTCTGTCCGTATCAAAGGCAACGCCGGCGCGATAGGGGTTGGAGAACCTCCCGATTGGCCGGCGTTGGGGCCTCGATCAGGGCGGTCCAGCAGATCAGGCCATGAGAGACCCTGATTTGAGATTAGCCGCTCCGGCCACTCCGGCGAAGGTCGGATCTAAGAGCGCCCCTTTGAGACAGCGGATGTTTCTAATTTATAGAGGTCGCTTCGGCGGAAGTCGCATCCCGTGCGGGAACGATCTACCTATCACCGCTTTCCCTTCGACTTTGCCATCATCTGCTGCATCGCGGCTTCTGCTTGAGCTCTGGCCTCGGCATCATGAGAGTGGTTGCGCACCTCTGCGGGTTCCTCTGGCTGACGTAGGCCATTCTTGCGCGCCCGCCATTGTTTCGCCTGGACCGCAGTGGCAGCCGCATTGGCCAGCCTCTCCAAGCGATCCAACTGGGACATGCTGGCCTTCGCATTAGGTTCAGGTTGTTCGTCCTCGTGCTCCGGGCGTTTGGCCATAGGGTCGCTTCCTCACAATGAATTGTCGCGTGTTCTCTAATGATCTTCACGCAGAGGGTGTAACATAGGGCGGTATCGGTCATCGTGAGGAGGTGCGCGATGGAGGGCAACGTTTGGCGTCCGACGCATCTGACGCCGGAGCAGATGGAGGAGCGGCGCC
>NZ_JBVVAK010000195.1:0-12310 GCF_055792825.1 Microvirga sp. GN3 | reverse complement strand
TCGCCGACTTGCACCGCCTGGCCCGCCGCGAGTTCGGCCGCCTGCAGCAACGGCCTGAGCTCATTACCAGCTTCTTTCGGCACGCAGGTCTCTCCGTTGCAGGTCTTTAGTGAAGATCATTAGATTCCGAACATCGCGGCCAGTGCAACGGTTGGCGCAAGTACGACCATAAAGGCCATTTACTTGATCAGGGCGGCTTCACTCTATCAGCGAACCGCAACTCTCCGCTCGATGAAATATAACGGCCGATTAGGTTGCGGACCGTTTTTCGCGCACGCTCTTCTTGCCCCGTTCCAACGACCGGATCCGCTCCGGGCCGCGCTCCAGGGCCACCAAAACCGCCAGAATGTCGATGATGGCAAGGTGGGTGAGGCGGGAGATCATCGACGCATAGATGGTCTGATCATCGTGAACATCGGTCGACAGTGTGAGACTGCAGTGCTGGGTCAAAGGCGAGCCACCCGTGGTGATGCCGATAACCTGGGCGCCGGCGCCGCGGGCAATCTCGACCGACCGGATAAGATCGAGCGTCCGGCCCGCAGCCGAGATCGCGACAACCACATCCGAGGGGCCCAGCAATGCGGCCGACATGGCATGCACATGGGGATCCGAGTAGGCAACTGTTGGAATGCCAAGCCGGAAGAACTTGTGCTGGGCGTCGAGCGCTACGATCCCCGAACTGCCTTGCCCATAGAACTCGATGCGCGCGGCGCGTGTCAGGATCCCAACGGCCGACTTGAGAATGCCGCTGTCGAGTCGATCCCGTACGGAGAGGAGGGCGCTGACCGATCTGTCGATGACCTTCGCGGCAGCAACCCCAATCGGATCATCGGCCCTGACATCCTGATGCACGAAGGGCACGCCGCCACCGAGGCTGCGGGCTACCTGGATCTTGAACTCCTTCCAGCCCGAAAACCCGATCGACTTGCAAAACCGTGCGACCGTTGGCTCACTGACGCCTGCCGCCTTGCTGAGCGCCTCGATCGAGAGTTCCAGCACGCCTTGCGGGGTGTCCAGGACGTAGTCGGCCACCCGAGCTTCCGATCGGCTCAGGCTATCACGAGCAGCCTCAATCTGAGCCAGAAGACCGATAGGGCTTTGATCCATTGTAGCATCCAATTGACTGGCGGCAGCGTATCAGAGGGTCGGGTAGCCAGCCAGATATACTCATTACCATTGGCGGCAAACACTCGAATCTATATCGGTTACAGGTGCTTAGCAGGTTATCCCCGACAATGAGACGTTCAACACAACGATCAAGATCATCAGCTCAAGACCCTATCATCCAGGGAGTGAGGGGGGCGCGAACAGCGCGGAAAGCGGTTCACTGGGTCAACAAAGGGATAGAGTGTTTCGAGAATATCGCTGGTTAACTGGATTGAGATCGAGCTGGCTGGGATGACGAACCTCGGCGATCTGGCCAGCCATCGTCACAGGCATCATGACCATCATCGTCGTCCGTGGTCGCTATCGCCGCCCGGCTCGGCCTGAGGAAGTAGCAGAACGATAACGAACCAGAGGAGAGTCTCATGACAGCACTGACCGCCTCACCGCCTTGGCAGGCGCTCGAGGCGCACGCCGCAGCCATGGGCGAGCGGCATCTGCGTGAGCTGTTTGCGCAGGACCCAGAACGCTTCAGCCGTTTCTCGCTTCAACTCGGCGATCTGCTGCTCGACTACTCCAAGCATCGGGTCAACGAGGAAACCATGGAGCTTCTGTTAGAACTGGCCCGATCCCTGGATGTGGAGGGCTGGCGAGACCTGATGTTCGCGGGTGACAAAATCAACGTCACGGAGGGCCGCGCCGTGCTGCATGCGGCCCTGCGCAATCGCTCCGGCCGACCAATCCTGGTCGACGGCTCCGATGTCATGCCAGGCATCAACGCGGTGCTGGAAAGGATGCGCCTCTTCTCAGAACGTGTCAGGGGCGGCGCTTGGCGGGGAGCCACAGGCGAGAAGATTACAGACATCGTCAACATCGGCATCGGAGGATCCGACCTCGGGCCGCTGATGGTGTGCGAGGCCCTCAAGCCATATCAGCGGCTAGACCTGCGGCCGCACTTCGTCTCCAATGTGGATGGAGCGCATCTCACCCACACTCTCGCTGGCCTCAATCCAGCCCGCACCCTCTTCATTGTCGCCTCTAAAACTTTCACGACCCAGGAGACGATGACCAACGCTGCCAGCGCCCGGGGTTGGCTGACCAAAGCCCTCGGCGAGGATACGGTGGCCAAGCACTTCGTGGCCGTTTCGACCAATGCTACGGAAGTGGCACAGTTTGGCATCGACCCAGCCAACATGTTCGAGTTCTGGGACTGGGTCGGCGGCCGCTATAGCTTGTGGTCTGCTGTCGGCCTGCCGATCGTGCTCGCCGTCGGGTTTGAACGCTTTCGTGAGCTGCTCGAGGGCGCCCACGAGATGGATAAGCATTTCCAGAGCGCTCCGCTCGACCAGAACATGCCTGTTATCATGGGCCTGCTCGGGGTCTGGTATCGGAACTTCCTGGGTGCCTCGACCCTGGCCCTGCTCCCATACGATCAACATTTGAGCCGGTTTGCTGCCTACTTCCAGCAGGGTGACATGGAGAGCAACGGCAAGTCCGTACGCCGCGACGGCAGCCGGGTGGACTATGCCACGGGCCCAGTACTATGGGGCGAGCCGGGCACCAACGGACAACACGCATTCTTTCAGCTTCTGCACCAAGGCACGGAGCTGATCCCGGCGGACTTTCTGGCTGCGGTGGAGAGCCAAACACCGCTGGGTGACCACCATGACAAGCTGTTAGCCAACTTTCTGGCGCAGACGGAGGCGCTCGCCTTCGGCAAGACGGAGGACAAGGTGAGGGCCGAACTCGCGAAGAAAGGGCTGTCAGGAGAAGTCCTTGAGACGCTCGTGCCCCACAAGGTCTTTGAGGGCAACCGGCCGACGACGTCGCTCCTGTACCGGAAGCTCACGCCGCATCGGCTTGGCACCTTGATCGCGCTCTACGAGCACAAGATCTTCGTCCAGGGCATCATCTGGGGGATCAACAGTTACGACCAGTGGGGTGTCGAGCTCGGCAAGGAATTGGCGTCACGGATCCTACCGGAGCTTCAAACCGATGCGACAGTGCCAGACCACGACAGCTCGACGAACGGCCTGATCAATTACGTGAGACGGCTGCGGCAAGAGCAATCCCGCTAGCCAAGGCGCTTCGTAGCCAACGATCCGCCCCACAACTCAACGGAGGACTGGTCTTATGACGAACGAACACACAGACGAAGGTGGGCAAGGACAACATCGGTTCCGGGCTGTGCTGTGGGACATCGATGGCACGCTGCTGCTGAGCGAGTCCATGCACTTTCGTGCGCTGCGTCATGCCCTGGCAACGGAAGGCTTGGAGGTTCCCGATGAATTTCATCATGAGATCGTTGGCCGGGCGGCCAAAGTCGTCTACGAGAAATGCCGACAGAGTTTCGGCACTGCCATGAGCTTCAACGAATGGCGCAGGCTGAAATACGGCTACTACACCACCCATGCGGCAGAGATCGCTGTGCGGCCCGGCGCGCTGGAAGTCTGGAGAATGTTCGAGCGCCTTGGGCTCCGGCAGGCTCTCGTGTCGAATTCCGACCGGATCGTGGTGAACGCCAATATTCGGGTGCTTGGACTGGAAGAACCGGGGTTCATTTCGGTGTCGATTAATGATGTGGTGCACGGCAAGCCCGACCCTGAACCCTATGAGCGCGCGGCGACGCTGCTGGGCGTGTCAACCGATCAGTGTATAGCAATCGAAGACAGTCCGACCGGAGCACAGGCAGCGCTGGCATCTGGTGCTCAGACCATCGCATGGCCCGAGGATCGAACACTGGAGTTCCCGCCTGGCGTTTATCCTGTTGCAGAGCTGGAGCCGGCCGTTAAGGAACTCCTCCAGAACACTGCGTGATATCAGTCAGTTTTTGATCTTACCCAACACATAGACCGTGCGATAGCGCGGTGGCGCAAGGCCAGCGGCGCGGCATGCAGCAACAGCCTGATCATGCGCTCTGCGAATGCTGCCAAATGGCGCGGCGTCGCCCTGCCTCCAAGCCGGAGAGCGAACGCTCAGGATGGCCCGCCAGATGATGACCAGTTTCAGGTGCGGAAAGCTGCGGCCTTTTCGCGTAGTCTTTGGCCTGGAGGCCCATCTCGGCACATGCTTCGCGCGTCCTCGGGCTAGTACAAAGCGACGCTGCAGGGCGCGGTGGGGAAGATCGTGACCTTCATCCTCCGGGTTTGCGCCGCGCTGTTCCGCATCGCGCAAGGCTGTCCTTAACCGCGCGATCCGCCAGGCTGGAATGATTTCGAAGGGTGCCGCGTTCATCTCGTTCCGCCCTTGGATCGTTCCTCTCCTACCATGCAGGGACGGAAATGGCTCCATCCCAGGCTTCCCTTCATCTGTTGCCGGGTTCTTCCTGCCTATGTTGTGGCTGCGGCTGACCAGTGACGCGCTCCCACCACGCATCAGCCCGCGCCTCGAATGTTTGACCACCCCGGCCATCGCTCTGATAGAACTGGCCCGGCTGAATACCAGGGGCGTAGGTCTGCTCGACGCAGCCGCGTGGAGCAGCGTGCGGGAACTGGTAGCCGACATGGCCCAATTTGGCTGCTCCGGCATAGTGCCGTCCCGCAGGTGTGGAGGCACCGGGATCATCGGCTGCGATTTGACATAGGCCATCGCCGCACCAATGCCGCGGCAGGCCGAGTTGGACTTCGGCGCACGGGCGATGTGCAAGGCTGCATGGGCTAGGACGATCTGGGCTTCCGGGTAGCCGACGTGCTGGACGGCAGTGAGAGCAGCGGCGGCAGTCTGCAGAACGGTGTTGTCGGCAAGGCCCACATCCTCCGAGGCATGAATGAGAATACGGCGAGCGATGAAGCGTGGCTCCTCGCCGGAATGGATCAGGCGGGCGAGCCAGTAGAGGGTGGCGTCCAGATTCGATCCACGCATCGATTTGATGAAGGCCGAGATCGTGTCGTAGTGGTAGTCGCCTTTGCGATCCAAGGGCAGGGGAGAGGCCTGGTAGACCTCATCGACCATGGCTCCGGTGATCGAGACGGTCGAGCCGGGGGCAGATCCGAGCACCAATGTCTCAAGGGCATTCAACACGCGGCGAGCGTTCCCTCCGGCCCGTCCGACGAGCTGCTTCATGGCATCCTCATCAAGGCGGACGTGCAGATCCTTGCCACCGGAATGCATGTGGGTGGCAAAGGCGTGCCGCAGCACATGCGGCGACACCCGCTCCGGGCTCGCCAGCCCGGCCGCTCCCCCAATTGGCGGACTAACGGCCAAGCCTGGCTACTGGCAACGCAGGATCGCCGCCATTGCTCTCATGGGTGAGGCCAGCTGGAGTCAGGCGAGTGACGCCTCCTCTCCGAGAGGACTGGGCATCGACGGGCGGTGACGGTACCGGCCATGGCCTCGGCCAAGGGATCATACTCCGTTTGTGAGTCGCCTTGACATGGTTTCCGACCCTGCGAGCGTTATGGTTGGGTGGAGTGCAATGCACGGTTCGCGGTCAACCTCCGATGAGGATCGCCACGGTAATTTCAGTGCGTCTCGCGGCCTTCCTGACAGCCGGCGCGGCGCTGTTGCCCGACGGTGCCGAAGCCGCCCGGCTTCATTGCACCACGCTGTCGCATGTCAGGTCCAATGCCGAGGGGAGAATTGAGGAGGCCGATCCGGCCGATCCGTTTGCCATGACCTGGCAGAGCTTCGACTTCGACACCTCGACCCTGATCCTCACCAATGCGCTTCCCGATGACACAACATACTCGCAGAAACTGCAGAAAGGCCTCCTCAGCGCGAGCGAGTTCGTCGGCTTCTTCCGGATCGGCGCCTCGCCGATCGGGATGCTCCACGTCAGCTTGGCGAGCACGCCCATGACCTTCAGCCTCTACAGGATCCGGGACTTTCTGTCGGGTGTGTGCCGGTCGCTCGAAGAAGAACCAGAGTGATCCCGACAACCCTGTGCGCTGAGCCCTGCATTATTAACCAAAGACAGCCACATTCGAGAGGAGGTCGATCCCACTCGCTCGGGCTCAGTGCAAGATATGCCGGTTTGCTCACCGGCAGTATCAACCAAACACATCTTCTCCTTTGCAGATGCGCTTTGTTGCACGAATGCGCTGTCCGTTACATTTTGGTGTGAGACGCCGTTGTGAGCTTACTCAGGCACTTAGCTGTGCGCAGCTCATCTGAGAATGTGCATGGGAATTGCGAATTTCCGGTGCGTTGGACATGTCTTTTGAGACAATCGCCTTTCAACGTTGCCCCAGAATTCAGAGCCGAAGGCCGTGATCACCGAGAGCGCATGACTTTAAAATTGACGTTTGACGTGAGACAACGGACCGCCGGTTTGTCTCATTATTGATGTCCAAGTTCGTCGGAAGTTCGTTTTCTCAGTTCAAGATGTCAGCTGACAATTGCGTTTGCGTTCTTCCACCGTTCCTTCAAGTTCTGTCTCGTCCCATCTCCAATTTTGAGGGCTGGTCGCAGATTAGGCTTTCCTGTGGTGCCATTTCCGCCGAATGCCCACGGCCTTGTACCCCTTTGCCACAGCCGCTCCAAGGCAGTCTCAAGCCGATATTTCAGTCAGGGGCGTGCGGTGGAGGACCTCACAGATCTCATTATCCCCGCCACCGTTTCGCCGAGGCGATAGCCTCACGCGCCACTCCAGCCTTGATTTCGGAAGCCGTTAAATCGTCAAAGTCTGGAGTAGGACTGGGCTGTCAGATATCCAAGTTTCGTTGCAGCCACTTCACTGGCAGACCGCCTGCAACCAAGTTCAGAGCGCAGGCGTAGCTCGTCAGCTCAACATCGACCACGTACCCAAATACACATCCATCAGGGGCACCATCCATGACCATCTCTGAGGCGCAGCTTCGCACTCTCAGGCTTCTCCAGAACAAGGCCGCTCGCCGCGTCTACCGCTCCGGCCGAGCCGGTGATTACAGCTGGAAGCATGAAGAGGCCCTCACGGCGCTCACTCCAACACTGCATAGGCTGTTCAGCAGCGGATACGCCACCGTCAGCCCTGCCAATAGGGACATGGCCGTCATCACGAATAAGGGCCGTGCAGTGTTATCCGCGCGGGACTCCTGTTAGCGTGTTGGCTTAGACCGGAGCATCACAGATCCCGGTATTCTCTCCTGCCGCTTCGCCTGGGCAATGGCCTCCAACACCGGTCCGGCCACGCTCGTCTGAATACTCCTCTGCTTTCGCTTGGCCAAGCATCCCGATCCGGCCCAATTCCGCATCGGGCGCGGGTCAATGTTTCCGAGCTTGGACCAGGTAAGCCGGAACGGTTGTCTCGCCAAGCGCCTTGCACGCCTCCAGCCGATGCAATCCCTCAACCAGAACAAAGCGGCGGCCATCAGGCCGCACGAGAATGGGCGTTTCCTGCCCTTTGGACAGCATGCTCTCTGCCAGGGCGTCAACCGTCTTGGTATCGAGCGTTTGCCGCCGCTTCACAGGCACATAGACATCCTGGATCGCCAGGATCTGCCGCTTCAACACCATCCCGACTGCTCCCTCGTATGTCCTCTCAGGTGAAGCTTATGCGCAGAGAGGAGGTTTGCATAGGAACATGCCCTATCATGAGGCGTTCACCGACTGGCCCAGCTTAGCTATTCAGCAGGCCGTATGCGCTGGGCCTCGTCAACTGGAGACATAGCCATGAGCAAACTCACAGCACTGATGGGCTTCCTCTTCCTGGCCGTTTCGTCTGCCTGTGCGCAGACCCCCGCGCCTGCCCCTGCGCCCGGAACCCCACCCGCCGGAGACGCCACAGCGACTGGGGGCGGCCTTGCGGATTACTGGTGGGTCATCCTGCTGGTGATCATCGTCGTCGCAGCCATCTGGTACTTCTCGCGCAGCCGCAGGAGCGTCTAACCGAGCCCTGCAGGAACGGGACCGTGGCATCAGGCGTTAATGAGCAGCCCTTTGATGCTCCTGACTGTCCCATCGACACGAACCCGGCTCCGTGCCGGGTTCTTTTTGGTCTGTGCTGACCTTTGCAATTATGCGCTCCAGGGATGCGGCGCTTGGGGCCGGGGAACCTGCCAGTCGATCTCCATCGACGCTTTGACGGTGCAGACCCGCGGACCGCGCTCGTCCCGCACCTCGATGACCACATCGCTGGTGTCACCTTTTGCAAGCCGGTTCGTTCCAATCTCGGCCGCCGAGCGGGCCGCCGCGTGCACGGCAGAGTCCAAGCTGTCGAATTCGGCGCCTTCGTCATCCTGCACGCTCTGTGCGCCATCGTGAATATCGAAGTAGTAGCGGGCCACGGCAATCTCCTCTGGGCCAGCACCAATGTGTCAGACATGGGCTGCTTGTCGGATCGCGCGCCCTGGCTGAGGGTGCTGTCCGAAACCCTCAGCCAGGGCATCAGTGGAGAGGAGGCCCTCCAACACCTCCAGGGCCATTGACCAACGGCACCGGAATCTCTGTTCGGGCGGATACGCCACGCGCCCGGTGCACAGATCCTGTCTCGGCCGGAGTAAACAATCCGTAGACGTCGAATTGCAACGGGTGCGGCACATACATCTCAACGGCGTCCTTGGCCCTTTGACGATCACCAAGGTTCAGAAGTTCTGCAGGTCGTCTGACGGGTGTGACGCTGGCGAAATCAGGACGTTCCGAGCGGCCGGCAGCCCTATCGATTGGGAGAAGCAAGTTACGGTGAGATTCGAGGAATGATTGCCGTCGACGATCAGCGGCCGCGGCGTCATGAGGCTGTCATTGAACCGCTTTAGGTGAGCCGTGTGGCCAGTTGGCCTGAGGGACAAGGACAGGCACGGATGCACTGCCGTCCTTGTCGCCTCACCCAGGCTCACTGCAGTGGCAGTCAGTTCAGGCTTCTGTGGCTTGGCGTGCCACTTGCGCGATGTCGTGCCTGGCAATGCCGATGTCCGACAATTCACGATCAGACAGGGCATTCAAGTGCCGGGCTGTGTCACGAGCACGCAGCCAGCAGCGAAGGCCTGACAGAACAACTGACAAAAACATGACGCAACCTCAATGATGAGCCAGCCCACGCGCGAAGGCGCCACGCAAGGGCAGCAAGAAAAAAGGCCACCTGCTGGGGTGGCCGAGTTTAGGGAGGAAACCCACCATGGGGAGGCCCTGGCAGAGGAGGGGGCATCTACAGCGCACCCGGCCTGCGACAAACCGGAAAGTGATCGCCCCTGCCATGCGCAATGAGCATAGAACGGGTGGGGCGCGTTTACCCCTCGTTGACGGCTGCCGCGCAGCTCACACTGGAACCTTGCTGACAATCCACGCCGCCGCCTCGGAGCTGAAGCCGATTTCGATCAACTCCTCTTCGAGATCCTCAACCGCATCAGGATCCAGGGTGATGGAGTTATCGTCTGCATCTGGTTCGGGAACGGACTTTGGCTGATCGCCCGCCTGCTCGGTTCCCCCGCCCCATCGGCAATGGGGGCTACTGTCACGCGCACGACCAGTTCCGCATCCTCATCCTCGGCATCCTCACTCTCGTAGACTTTGAGCGTGACCCAGCGCCCCTCAACCTCATCTTCATAGACCGTTTTCCACTCGCCCATGCGCCCCTCCTGCATCATGCACCACTGCCACCGTGTTCCGGCATTGCAGCGCAACATTCCCAGCCCCTGGAGCTTCTCTGACTGAGGTTGAACCCAGCCAAAGTGCCGGAGGTCACATGGGAGTGAAGTGCGCAGAAGGCGTAGATCGACGACTGCACCTGTTTGGATTCTTGTCAAAACTCTCGAGGGCCGACTAAGGCAATGCTAGCCCGGAATTACAGGTTCGAGACCGTTTTGACCGCATTCGCTGAAGGCAACAGCTAGTTCCATAAAAAATGTTATGCGAAATGTTATCTCGTTAAAACAGTTTGCGTCAGGAGCTAAAAAGTAACAGCTTTCGGCTAAAGCGATTCACGTTGTCCCCTGCTAGAGTTGAACCATGGTGCGCTTACCTCCCACACCGGAACTCAACGGATATACGGCACTCTTAAGCGAACTGAAGGAGCGCATCCGTGCCGCTCGCCTGCGGGCCGCTGTCGCGGTCAACCAGGAGCTGATCCTTCTCTACTGGAGCATCGGCAGTGACATCCTTGTCCGGCAGGCGACAGAAGGCTGGGGAGCTCGCGTGATCGACCGGCTCGGCGAAGATCTGCGGCGGGCATTTCCGGAGATGACGGGCCTCTCGGGGCGAAACCTCAAATACATGCGGGCGTTCGCCGAGGCCTATCCTGATCAGAAGATCGTGCAACAGGTTGTTGCACGATTACCGTGGGGCCACAATGTTCGCCTGGTCGAGGCCGTGAAGGATCCGGCAGAGCGGCTCTGGTATGCCCGTCAGGCTATCGAGCATGGCTGGAGCCGCAACATCCTGGTCCACCAGATCGAAAGCGGCCTGTACCATCGTCAGGGTAAAGCCATCACCAATTTCGAACGCACCCTGCCCGCCCCTCAATCAGAGCTCGCCAGGGAGCTGATCAAGGATCCCTACAGCTTCGACTTCTTGACACTCGGTCCAGACATGTCCGAACGCGAACTCGAGCGCAGCCTCCTGGACCATCTTCGATCGCTCATCCTTGAACTCGGCAAAGGCTTTGCGTTCGTCGGCAGCCAATATCCGCTTCAGGTTGGTGGCCAGGACTACTACCTCGATCTGCTTTTCTATCATCTGCGCCTGCGCTGTTTCGTAATCCTCGAGCTCAAAATCGAGGAGTTCAAGCCGGAGTTCGCCGGCAAGATGAACTTCTATCTCTCAGCCGTTGACGACCAGCTTCGTCACGAAACTGACGGTCCGAGCATTGGGATCATCCTCTGCAAGGGAAAGAACGCCGTGGTGGTGGAGTATGCACTGCGTGACTCCGCCAAACCAATGGGTGTCGCTGAGTATCGGCTCTCTCCCTCGCTTCCGAGTCAGCTCCAAGGCAACCTGCCGACTGCTGAGGAGCTTGCTCGCGAATTCCCCTTGATGTCGGCTGTGAAGCTCCGGATCGAGATCGAGCGCGAGTTGCGCCTGCTGCTGCAAGCACGCGGCCGAAGCACTGGCAGTATCGGAATTGGTCCTATGCTCCAGGAGGTGGAGCAGGATGGGATCGTCCTGGAAGGCGTGGGTGAGTTTGAGGTCGCGCTGCAGGCGATGAACCAGGCCTCGCACGGCCTTGATGTTGATCCAGACGCAGCAGAGCAAGCCATAGAGATTGGCACGCGGCTCTTGGAGACACTGAAGCACTTGAATAGCCGGTGACCGCTCGGCGTCGGCGAAAGTTGATCGTTGGAGATCAACCTTGGCAGATGACCCAGGCTAGAACTGCCCGGCGAGGTTGATGTATTTAAGTTTGAGGAAGCCGTCGATGCCGTATTTCGAGCCCTCGCGGGCGATGTCACGGTAACCTTTGGTCAGAGGCTTCTTCCCTAAGAGCTGTGGCATGACCACGCCCGTCAGCTACAAACGCCATCGCTTTCCGCCCGAGATCATCGCCCAGGCAGTCTGGCTGTACTTCCGCTTTCCGCTGAGCCTGCGGCTGGTGGAGGAGATGCTGCTCGAGCGCGGCATCATCGTCTCTTACGAGACCGTCCGGCGCTGGGCTCTGAAGTTTGGACCGGACTATGCCCGTCGCCTCAAGCGCAAGCCGCCGAGCCGTCACGACATCTGGCATCTCGATGAGGTTGTGATCACCCTTGCCGGCAAGAAGCACTGGCTCTGGCGGGCGGTTGATCAGGATGGCTATGTCCTCGATGAAATCGTCCAGAGCCGGCGCGACACCAAGGCGGCCAAACGTTTGCTGAAGCGTCTGTTGAAGAAGCAAGGCTGTGCGCCGCGGCGGATGATCACCGATAAGCTCGGCTCCTATGCCGCCGCCCACCGCCAGATCATGCCAACGGTCGAACATCGCTCGCACAAGGGGCTTAATAACCGTGCAGAGAATTCGCATCTGCCCTTGCGCCGGCGAGAGCAGAGTATGCAGGGCTTCCGATCTGCGGGAGGTCTGCAGCGGTTCACCACGATCTTCTCGGCCATCCGCAATCTCTTCGTTCCACCTTGCTCCCACCGCTCTGCCCTTGCGACCCACCTTCACCGCCTCAATGCCATGGCGGAGTGGAAAGTCGCGGCTAATATCGCGGCTTGAAGCTGTCGGGCGGAAGATTTCGCCGCAATGCGCCCGATGCTGGTTAACGTGATGTCGTGGATGGCGCCCTCCACCAGCGTCAGACGTGCCAGAATAGGCATGTCCAAGAACCGGAGAGGAGCCACTCATCATGCCAGAGATTGCCACCATCGGCCTTGATATCGC
>NZ_JBVVAK010000194.1:0-12333 GCF_055792825.1 Microvirga sp. GN3 | reverse complement strand
GAAGCGCGGCCAGGGCACCGGCTATTCCGGCATCGAGAACCCGCTGTTCTACAAGCACAACACCCGCATGTTCTACGGCGATGCCAAAGCCAGCATCGATCAGCTCGTCCAGGCGATCTGAGGCCGCTGATCTCGATCAGTCGACCGGACACTTCGGCTTCTTGCAACAAACGGGATGAGAGAACTGCCATGAGCCATCATCCTTCAACGGATCGGCCGCCGATCACCATCCCGTTGCTGCAGCAGCGCGTAAGGGACAACCAGCGGCTCGTGATGACAACTGCCTATGATGCGGTCACGGCCCGCCTGGCGGATCCTATGGTTGATATGCTTCTGGTCGGCGACAGCGTCGGCAATGTCTGTCTCGGCTTCGACAACACGCTCCCCGTGAGCATGGCGATGATGAACCATCATCTTGAGGCGGTCACGCGCACCAGGCCACGAGCCCTCGTCGTCGCCGACATGCCTTATCTCAGCTATCACCTCAGCCTTGAGGACACCCTGCGCAACGCTGGCGGCTTTCTCCAACGCGGGGCCGCTGCCGTGAAACTGGAGGGCGGTGCCAAGCGCGCGGACGTTGTTCGAGCCCTGGTGGATGGCGAGATCCCGGTCATGGGCCATCTCGGCCTGACGCCACAGAGCGTGCACGCCATGGGCGGCTTCAAGGTGCAGGGCAGGGGAGCTCACGACGCCATCCGGATCCTGGAGGACGCGCACCAACTGCAGGAGGCCGGCTGCTTTGCCCTCGTGCTCGAAGGGATCCCGTCCGAGCTCGCAGCGCGGATCACCCAAACCCTCAGCATTCCGACCATCGGGATCGGGGCGGGCCCACACTGCTCGGGTCAGGTGCTGGTCCTGCACGATGTGCTCGGGCTGACACAGGGGCACCGGCCGAAGTTCGTGCGCACCTACGTCGATGGCCTCACACTGCTGCAGCAGGCGCTCACACACTGGGCTGAGGACGTGCGCTGCGGTGCTTTTCCGTCTGCTGCCGAAGCCTACGCCCTGCCGGCCGATGCCCAGGCTGCGGTTTCCACTTGGGCACCACACCCCTCCACCAGCTCCTGAGGTCCGCCGATGCTCACATTCCGCACGATCAAGTCCCTGTCCCAGTGCCTGCGCGGCTACCGCGCCTCGGGTCTGCGGGTCGGCTTCGTGCCGACTATGGGCTTCCTGCACGCGGGCCATCGGGCACTCATCGACGAGAGTGTCGCCCGCTGCGACATCACTGTGGTGAGCATCTTCGTCAACCCGACCCAGTTCGGACCGAACGAGGATCTCGACCGCTATCCCCGTGCCCTGGAAGCCGATCACGAGCTCTGCCGCACGGCCGGCGTGAGCCTGATCTTCGTGCCGGATGCGGGCGAGCTCTATCCACCCGGCTTCCAGACCATGGTCGAGCCCGGACCCGTGGCCGAACCGCTGTGCGGTGCTGTCCGGCCCGGACACTTCCGCGGCGTGGCCACCGTGGTGACGAAGCTGTTCAACATCGTGCAGCCGGATGTGGCCTTCTTCGGCCAGAAAGACTTCCAGCAATGTGCCGTGATCCGGCAGATGGTGCGGGATCTGAACCTGCCCGTCGAGATCGTCACGGTGCCGACCGTGCGCGAGCCAGATGGGCTGGCGCTCAGCAGCCGCAACAGCTACCTGAACCCTGCCGATCGCAAGCGCGCCCGCTGCCTCAGCCAGGGCCTGTTGGCCACCCAGGCGGCATACGGGGAGGGCGAGCGCGACAGCCAGCGCCTGATCGCGATCGCACGGGCTCACATCACCGAGGTCGACCAGCTGCAATACCTCGAGCTGCGGGATGCCGGCACCCTGGAAGCCATTCAAGGGAGCATCGAGCAGCCCGCCGCGCTGTGTGTCGCCGCCTATGTTGGCACGACCCGCTTGATCGACAATGTGCTCCTGACCCCTCCGACTACAGCGCTGTCCGATCACGAGCTGGAGTTGGTCTCGCATGCAATCAATCGGCAGGCTATGGCCGGCACGGAGGGTCCGCGACGGTCATGACGGCAGCAGCGCGCCTCGATCACCTCATTCAAGATCTCAGCACCCGGCTGATAGCCGGCGCCACGGCGACGGAAACCCTCCTGGCCTGGTGCGAGGAGCATGGCCTGTCGCAGGGACCGATTACCGTCGAGCGCCAGCGGCAGCTCACGCTGTCCGCCGTGCCGGATGAGGTCCGAGCCGCTTTAGGCCTCGCCGCTCACGAAACCGTTCACTATCGGCAAGTTCGGCTGATGCGTGGCTCGCTCCCACTCGCAGCAGCAGAGAACTGGTTTGTGCCCCACCGCCTGACCACGGACATGAACGAGGTCCTGAACCAGACAGGAATCCCGTTTGGGACCGTCATTGCGCCGCTGCGTCCGTTTCGCCGCACGCTCATGTCACGCGCCGGGCCATGCGCTGATGACCCGGCTGAGGATCCAGAGCGGCCCATCGGCCCCGCCCAGCCGCCGCGCCCTGAGATCATCCTGGAGCATGTCGCCGTGATCCTCAGCAGGTCCGGGACGGCGTTGGCGCGCGTGAAGGAGCGCTATTTCTCCGAACTGGTCTCGTGTGGGTCCGCGCCATCGCCTTGGCCCCGGGCTCTCGCTGGGAGGTCTGAGAGGTCAGTGATGCGAAATGTGAGGTTTGAGCGATGACGGCTGAACCCGACCTGGCGTCTCAAGCCGTCTATGACCCTGGCTCGCTCGAGGAGGTGCAGTTCCTGGATCACCGGATCCGGTTTGGACCGACGCAAACCGGCTGGGTGTCCTTCGTGGCCCGTCACGGATAGCGGCCGACCATCCTGCTCGCGGAGGCGCAAAAGCTGATTGTCCGCCGCACTAGGGAGAGGAGGTGAAGCGACGAATGATGATCTTCTGCCGCGAGCCTCTCTCGGCGATAACCTCATTCATTGGAGCGAGATCATCACATGACGTGCGCGGGAGCCAGGTTGAGCGCAGATTTGCGGTCAGTCGAACTCCGACTGACGCGGCGCATGCAGGAGCGCCACGATCATCCTTTAATGTCGGAGCGCCCTTCATCGGGATCACGTGCGATCGCATCCCGACCGCCATCTTGAGCCGATGACATGCCACGAAGAACACTGCGAGCCCGGATCAAATCAGGAACGTAAGGCGACGATCGATGACATTGGATTTCAATGCTGAACTGCACGCGCGTCCTTCCATCTATTTCAACGGCCCTGCCCTTGTTGAGCAGATCGCACTGATGCCCTTTTCATCGGTGCCTCAGCACGGACGCTCAATCACGTCCAATGCCGACTCACGAGAGAGCCAGTCGGTGAGCATACAGGTTGAGAGCCATACGGAGTTCGTCACAGTCACCCGAGTGACACCGGTGACGGGAAATGGCGATACGTGGCCGGTCTCTGATCTTGCCACGGAGGAGTTTGCGGGCCTTGCCGGCGTTGGTCCGTCAAAGGTCGTGTGCCGCATTGCGATCCTGGTTTTGGGGCCGGCACCTTCCGAATTGGGCCCAGTCCTCAAGAAACTCGACTTTGGCGATAGCGCTGCGTCCTCGATCGGCGGAGGTTCCGCCCAGATTGGCTCCGACTTCCGGGTCCGGCATGACCACGTGAGCCGGCTCGTGCTGTTCAACAAAGATCTGAACTCCTATCGCCTTGGACGGATGGTGCGGCGCATATGTGAGATCGAGACATACCGTTCGATGGCTCTGCTTGGCTTGTCGGAAGCCCGGAGACTGGCGCCTCTCCTTGGGCATTACGACACAAAGCTTGTCGATCTCAGCAATCGAAACCTGACGACCCCCGCGAATGAGCACAAGCGGCTCCTTGAGGAGATCTCAGTGCTCTCGGCCCACATCATTTCTGCCACGGCGGAAACGCGCAATCGGTTTGCCGCAACGGCTGCCTATGCCAAGATCGTTGAGGAACGCACTGCGGAGCTCCGCGAAACCCATGTCGCCGGCTTTCAGCGCTATGGCGTCTTTGTTGCTCGGCGCTTCAAACCGGCGGTCCGAACGTGTGAGGCCACGGCCCTCCGCCTGGAGCGGCTCTCCCATGCCACCACGCACCTGATCGATCTCCTGCAGACTCGTATCCAGGTCGAGATCGAGTATCAGAACGCCGTCCAGATCCAGGTCATGGCTGACCGCGCGGCGACGCAGGTGAAAATTCAGCGGGCCGTCGAGGGCTTTTCAATTATTGCAATCAGCTACTATCTGCTGAGTTTGCTGAAAGTCGCTTTCGAGACCGCAGAGCACGTTGGATACCATCTTGACCCGATGTTCATGCTGATCTCCGTTCCAATTGTAATATTTGCCGTAGCCGTTGCCGTGCTGCGGGTGAAACATGCGCTGAGTTCCGAGGGCTAAGGGCCGTCGGCTCCGAAAGACCTGCTGCAAGCCACCAACTCCAACGCACGTGTTTAGCGATCGGGAGTCGCAATTCACGTGGTCCGAGGTGTTCCGTCGCGACTCCTGCCATCGGTCAGGCGAGCGCCTGCCAAGTCCGCTGGTTACGGGGCTGAGGTGAACAGGGAGCATGGGATGAAAAGCAAATTCGGGCAAAGCTTGGTGGTGCGCCGCACCTGATTGTGGAGTGACAGTCCGACCTGATCCGCCTGTCGGATTTCAGGTAGCGGACGATCAACCAGGCGCATCTCCAGCGGCCTTGAGATCGTTCGAGCCTGCATGCAATTCGAAGTGATCACAGACTCGCCGCATCTGCGGCGTGAATTCCATGCGCCCGGCGCGGGGGTGCCCCGCACGAGGACAGGATTTGAATTCACGCAAGATTCAGCAGTTCGGGTCAATCGTCTGGGTCTACAGAGCGCGTGAAGCCCCATGCTCTCGCCGAGATCCTCCCAGCACCCATGAGCCCACCTCCCTCCGCCATCGCCGACTGTCCATCCAGCACTGAGGCCGTCCCCACGAGACAAGGCGCGAGGAGTGCCGCTCCTGCCAAGGACGCGACCTTGGCCGCCATCGGCTTGGCCCTTCTATCGACCGTGTTCTTCGCCATGGGCGATGTTGCCGCGAAGGTCCTGACGGACACGCTGCCTGCGATCGAAGTCACCTGGCTGCGCTACCTCATTTTCTGCCTGGTAGTCATTCCGGTAGTCTTCGCCGCGCGCGGCGCTGGGGCGATGCACACGCCGCGCGCCCGCCTTCAGATCATCCGGGCGCTGGCCGTGGCCGGCTCAGCCGTCCTCTTCATCCTCGGGCTGGGCCACCTCGCTGTGGCCGAGGCTACAGCGATCAACTTCATCTCGCCGATCTTCATCACCGCCCTCTCGATCCCGCTTCTTGGAGAGAAGGTGGGCATCCGGCGCTGGGCTGCGGCGGCGGTGGGCTTTCTTGGCGTCATGCTGGTCGTTCAGCCCGGCGGGTCGGCCTTCCAGCTGGCCGCACTGCTGCCGATCGGTGCGGCGCTCGCCTGGGCCGTGGCCGCCATCGCCACCCGCCTGATGAGCTCTGAACGGCCCGAGGCGACTCTGGCGTGGTCGGCGGTAATCGGACTGATCGCCCTGACAGCCTTCGTGCCGTTCCACTGGCGCACACCCAACGCTGGCGAGTTCGGCCTGGCTGTCCTGATGGGCACCTGCTCGACCATAGGCCATTGGCTCGTCATCCTGGCCTACCGCAAGGCCGCGGCGTCCACCATCGCCCCGTTCTCCTACGTCCAGCTCCTGTTCGCCGGGTTGCTCGGCTTTGCCGTCTTCGGCACCGTGCCGGGAGCCATGACCCTCGTCGGCGGTCTCGTCATCGCGGCGAGTGGCCTCTACACGGCCCACCGCGAGCGCATCAGGGCCCGGGAGGCGAGGCTGGCTGCCGCCGGGATCCGTCACTCCTAAGTTGCTGACGAGATCCCGTCCGAGAGCTGTCGCGACGCAGCTGAGATGGGCCGGCTGATGGATTGAAGGGTCAAGCGGCACGGATGGTGCGTGGCAGCGTGGTGCACGATCGGCTAGATCAGGCCTGAAAGAAAAACGCCCTGGCTAAGGGCTGTCTGAAACCTCAACCAGGGCTTTGAGCGGAGGGTAGAGCTCCGCACCGGATTGACATGGTTCGCGTCAGGCCCGGTGAAAGCATCCTGAGCCGCCAGAGTAAACATTTGGTGTGCTTGAATGGGATATCTCAGCTGAAGGCAGCACAACCCAATCTTCAGCCACAGAGCTGGTGGCTGTGATGGGTTTGTCTCGGAAGCTAGATTGCGCCGGTCGCCAAAACCACCAAGTGACGGCTGTTCAACGTCGCTCGAACATCGGAGGGCATACCATGGTCGTGGCAATGCCCCTGTCGGAGGGATCGGAGCAGCCCATCGGGCGATGGCTTTGCTCACTCCCGTGTGATTTCTAGCTTTTCTTCAGGACCATCCGCTGCTTAGCTTGGAGCATGAAATCTCATATCTTGGCCATTGCTCCAGCTCCACGCATCAATCACCGGGCCAACCGCCTCCTGGCGGCGCTGGAGCCTGATGACTATGCGGCGCTTGAGCCGCACCTGCACGCGGTCAGCCTGCAGCAGGATCAGGTGCTGTACGAGGCCGGCGATCCCCTGCGCCATGCCATCTTTCCCCATGACACGGTGGTGTCGCTGGTGGCTGTGCTGAAGGACGGTCGCTCGGCCGAGATGGCGGTCTATGGCCGGGAAGGGGGCCTGGGCCTCGTCAGCGCCATGACCGCCCGCCAGTCCTTCGGGCGCTCCATCGTACAAGCTGACGGTACCGCCTCGCGGATCGAGCTGGAGTGCCTGCACGAGGTCATCAGCACCCGCCCGAAGGTGCGCCAGCTGGTACTGCATTTTACCGAAGCGATGATGGCCCGGGTGCTACAGAACGTGGCCTGCAATGCGGTCCACAGCGTCGAGGAGCGCTGCTGTCGCTGGATCCTGAGCCTGCACGACCGGCTCGACCGGGACACCGTGCCGCTCACGCATGAGTTCCTGGCCGACATGCTGGGCGTACAGCGCTCCACGGTGAGCAGCATCACGCGGGCGCTTCAGGAGGCGGGACTGATCCGGCAGGGCCGGGGCGTGATCACCGTGATCGATCGGGCCGGCCTGGAGAGAGCGTCCTGCGAGTGCTACGGCACGGTGCGGCGCAGCTTCGAGCGGCTGCTCCCTCACACCTATGGGAACATCTCGACCATGGAATTGCGCCAGCCGCGTCGATGCTCCTGATCGGCCTGCCTCGCCGACCGTTGAGAGCTGGGACGCCTCGCAGGCAGGGGTGTCCGCCCTAGCTGTGAGCTTGAACAGGGGAGGGGAGCCTACGATGTCCGACCACGTCTACAAAGTCGTTGAACTGGTGGGATCGTCGACGAACAGCATCGAGGATGTAATCCAAACGGCGATCAAGCGTGCCGACCAGACCCTGCGCAACCTGCGCTGGTTTGAGGTGGTGCAAACACGCGGGCACGTGGAGAACGGCGAGGTTCAGCATTACCAGGGCGTGCTCAAGGCCGGCTTCACGCTGGAGGGGGAATATCCATAGGGAAGAGAGGTCACGGACCCGCTCTGTCCCAAGCCACTATAGAGCTACCCTAGGGCTTCGATCTTTTCTTCTTGCGGAGCAAAGTCGGCTGCGAGCGTCTGTTGCAGGATCCTGTCACGGATCATCCGCTTCATGTTTCCCACCATGCGGGCCATGGCATAAACCTGATCCTGCAGGGCCGTCACATCCGCCATGACCTGAAACGGCGGCTCCGGTGGGAGCGGCAGTGCGAGGTGCGTCTCCAACTCGGTCAGCAGTGCCGCGATCACGGTGTTGTCGGCGCGCAGCCGCTGCAGTTCTGCCTCAAGCATATCTGATGTCTCCTGCGCCTTTCCGGGGACTGCCGGCTTTTGGATTTTGGGTGCTCTGCTCCAAGCGGCTACTGGGGCATGACAACGGTCAGGTAAGGCGCTGAGGGCTTCTCGTTGGCCCCGACCGGACCGGGCACCTGGTTCCTGACCGGCTTCAGGCTCTTGAGATAGCCTGCCAGAGCTTTGGCATCCCCATCCGTAAGCTTGCCGTAGGAATGATACGGCATGATCGGCACCAGCTGCCGACCGTCGGGTCTGACACCGGTCCGCACCGCCGTGATGATGTCGGCCTCGCTCCATTGACCGAGCCCTGTCTCGGGATCAGGGGTCAGGTTAGGCGGGTAGAAGATGCCGAGGCCCGGGATCTGGAAGCCGACCTCCGATCCCGCCAGAGGACGCTGCATGTCGGGCTTGCCGAGGAAGGTGCCCGGCGTATGGCAGCCGGTGCAATCCATGATGGTCACCAGGTACTCGCCGCGCTGCGTTTGGCTCTGGGCGAAGGCTGGTGGAACGGAGATGAGGAGGCTACCGGCTGCCAAAGCGGCCCAGATGATTGATCTCATGGAGCTTCTCTGACTGAGGTTGAACCCAGCTAAAGTGCCAGAGGCCACATGGGAGTGAAGTGCGCAGAAGGCTTAGAACGTCCTGAGCAGTTCCCTTTGACTGCTCGTCAAAACCCTCACCCGAGCGGTGACAAGGGCGACTAGGTTGAACGAGGGACGGGTTCACCGCTGTTTTGGCTGGGGCCGTCCACGGGCAGGTGCGGAAAAAATCTTCGCTCAATCGCACCGACCGCGCGATTGCCGGTCAACTTGTTCGCTAAGGTAACTCGCTGCAGATGAGAACGACCGTCACTGCGGCTGAAACGGCAGTCGCGATCAAGCCAATGTCCACAGCACCTGCACCCAGGGAAGCAGGCTTCAATTAGTTGTTTGAGCAACGCACCACTTCCTCTAGCCGACAACCCTTAGTGCATCGCGAAATGGTGCGTTGCAGCATGAGCTCAAGCGAGGTGCGACAAAGAGGGCAGCGGGTGAGGGACAGTTGTGTTCATCGCGAATTCACAGGGAGAGGCGCACCTTGGCTGACCGGTTGCCCGACCGTACTCTCGGCCAAGCCCAGGAACCGCGATCCCTCTCATCATTGGACTTGGTCGGGTTCTCTTCCTTTCCAGACCGAAGGCGCTGCTTCTCTGACGACAAAAAAGGCCGCGCCAATCCCGATAAGAGATCACGACGCGGCCCTTGGCCCGTAGTTGCCCCCACGGGAAAGCGGCAGGTAGAAATTCACCTTGGCGGCCATGCGGCTCAGCGCCCGCAATTCTTCAGCTGATCTTTGAACCGGTGGGGCCGCGGGAGCTCATAAAACGCAAACGCCCGCTGAAGAGGCGGGCGAGGGCGGGTGCTGCAGTGCAGCTGGTATCAGGCAGCAGTGCTCCGGCGAGCAACGCTGTCGATCTGGAAACGTGCGATGCCGAGATCGGTGAGCTCGCGATCGGAGAGCAGCGACAACTCACGCACGGTCTCACGATAGCGGAAGTAGGCCTGAACCTTAGCGAGAATATAAGAAACGAACATGGAGAGCTCCTGAATCTGTTCAGCGACGGCCTGCGTGCCTGCCTTGCAATGCAGCGGATATGCCTGTGCGGCGCACAATAGAAGGGTAAATCCTGTAGATGAGCCATGCTCAAAGCGCATGACTGAGCCATCTATCCCCTAATGAGCTGCCGTGGAAGCATATCAGTACCCACAGCAATTGGCGTTGCCATGGCTCAGGAAGTCGCCGGCAGCTTGGACGATGGAGACCAGGGCATGAGGCAGGTTAAAGCAACCCCAATGCAAGGTTGCACCCCATCAGCCTGACCGGTCGTCTTGGCCTTGCTGGGCCTTCGCTCGGCCAGGGGAGTTATGCCCTCCCTTACGGCCAGCCTCGGAAGCCAGGGCCGAGTTCAGAGAAAAGGCGCGCTTATCCGCCGGAACGCTCTTCCCGCCTTTGCTTGCGATTTCCCGTCGCCTTTCCGCACTCATCGAGGCAAAGCCACGCTTCGGTAAACTCTCATCCGCGCCCATGATCGTTCTCCAGACAAGCCCTACGCCCTAGGTTCAGAACGGATGGCCCGGGTGGAAGTTCGCGGTCTCTGCTTCCTGACTTGGACGTGGCCGATGTGGTGTCACTGCACAGGCTTTGGCTTGCGCTCCTCCTTCTGCGTGATGCCAGGTTCATCAAACGGGATCTTGATGAGGCGCCACAGCCGCATCGGATACGACATCAAGGGCGCGGCTCGCCGACCCGAGCGCATTTCAACCATAAGGGTGGCGCAGGTCAGGATTGTGCGCTGGCAGCCTTCTCAATTTAGTAAGGCTCTCCAATAATAAGGGATGCTTACTAAACACGCTGAAGAGACGATCGGCCTCCTGCTGGTGGACGGGGCACGGCTTTTGCGCATCCAGATCGATCGGGCCCTCGAGGGAGCCGGTCTGGGGCTGACGGCCGGCGAGGCCCGTACCTTGGCCTATGTTGCCCTCTATCCAGCCTCACGCCAGACCACACTCGCGGCTCAGATGAATGTCGAGCCCATGACGCTCGTCACCTTTCTCGACAAATTGGAAAGTCGAGGCCTGGTCGCGCGGGAGCCAGATCCCACGGATCGGCGCGCCAAAATCGTGCAGCTTGCCCCTGACGCACAGCCTACTCTCGAGCAAGTTCGTAGGATCACGAGGAAAGTCCAGGAAGAGGCTCTGCAGGACTTCTGTCCCGAAGAGGTTGAGAGGCTCTGCACCCTGCTGAAGCGCATGCGGGCGAACCTTGCTGGCAGCGAGCCGGGGAGGGGGCAGGAATGAAGCCCCTCATGTCCGAGACCCGTACCGCTGTGATCGGGGCGCTCATCGTGGCCCTCGGCTCTGTCAGCATGGCGCTTTACACACCGGCGATGCCCACGCTCGTCGAGGTGCTTCACACCACGCCGGCTGCAATCAAGATGTCGTTGTCGGTCTATCTGTTTGGCTTCGCCTTTGCCCAGCTTGTCTGCGGGCCCCTCTCTGATGCCTTTGGCCGGCGTCCGGTCGCGCTCGGATTCTTCTCCATCTATGTCGTGGGCAGTGGCATCGCCGTCTTTTCGCCCTCGATCATCTGGCTCCTGATCGGGCGAGCCCTGCAGGGCATTGGCGTCGCCGCGGGCGTGGCGATCTCGCGAGCGATCGTGCGCGACCAATTCACCGGTCAGAGCTCGGCGCGCATCATGAACCTGATTGGCTTGATGCTGGCGGTGGGACCCGCGGTCTCGCCGACCATCGGTGGCGTGCTCCTAAGCACCCTCGGCTGGCATTCGATCTTTCTCGTCATGGTGGTCTACGGCATTGTCGCCGTGCTGGTGATGGGCTTGTGGTGTGTCGAAACGAACTCTGCCCCTGATCCCACACAGGCCTATCCGGGCCAGGTCCTGCGGAATTACGTGATGCTCCTGATGGACAGAGGCTTCATGCGCGGGAGTCTCGTCCTCGGATGCGCGGTCGGCGCGTTCTACACGATGGCGGTCATCCTCCCCTTCGTCCTGATGGAGAAGATCGGACTGACACCAACCCAATTCGGTCTGGTGATGCTGATGCAGACCGGCTCGTATGCTCTGGGAGCGGCAGTCACCGGTCGGCTGCTGCGTCGGGTTGAGGTGATGCGCCTGGTCCCGGTCGGGCTGATGCTCATTGCTATTTCCGCCTTGGGGTTTGGCCTTGGCCTGCGCCTTCTGCCGCTCTCCGTGTATACGGCCATGGGCCCAGTTCTGATCTGGGCATTCGGCAGCGCATTGGTGATCCCGGGCGCCACCACGGCAGCCCTGGCAGGCTTTCCGAAGGTCGCCGGTGCGGCCTCGGCTCTGGCCGGTTTTCTGCAGATTGGCGTTGGGCTCTCTGGAACTGCCGTTGCGGCCCTGCTCTTCAGTGATCCCTTGACGGCACTTGCGACGGTGATGCCCAGCATGGCTCTGCTCGCGCTGCTGGCGCACTTTGCTCTCGCCTCAAAGCGCAAAAGCCGCTTGTTCGCTGTCGCCGCGGAGGAACTGGAAACGGCGGTCGATCCGGCGGGAGCCGTGGGCGCTGGCGGCGAGGAGATCGAAAGGGTGGTGCACCGGGGCAGGCGGTGATGCAAGCGTCTGACGGATAATACCTGTCCTCTGGAGTTCTGGCTTTGGGGGTGTGCACGGGACGACGGTGTACCATCGCTAATGCGGGGAGCACGGCATCGGGCTCCTGGGTCAGAACTTAGTCATCTGGGCATCATTCGAGAGCGAGCCTAATGCATGATCCCGTTGTAGCCATGGAACATGCCCCTCGCGAGCGGTCTCGGGAACGGCACGAGCCGCCCGTTTGTTAAGCCGTCGAATTTTGACGTTCGCCTCGCAACGCTGCAATGACGTCCGCCGGTGGTACGCCACGATGCCACAACACATAGACCGTGCGATAGCGCGGTGGCGCAAGGCCAGCGGCGCGGCATGCAGCAACAGCCTGATCATGCGCTCTGCGAATGCTGCCAAATGGCGCGGCGTCGCCCTGCCTCCAAGCCGGA
>NZ_JBVVAK010000193.1:0-12345 GCF_055792825.1 Microvirga sp. GN3 | reverse complement strand
GACGCCGCTCCTCCATCTGCTCGGATGTTAGATGCGTCGGCCGCCAAACGTCGTCATCCATCGCGCGCCTCCTCACGAGGATCGACATCACCCTATGTTACACCACCTCCGTGAAGATCATTAGGTTCGGGCATAAGTGCCGGGCAGCACCTTCTCAACGCGGAGGCGGATGTTGCGGTAACACTCACAGGTCGCCTGTTCGAGGGCAGCGCGGTCGGTCACGACAATGCCGCCTCGGCGTTGTTCAATCAGGCCGGTGGTTTGCAGGGTGCGCAAAACGGTGCTGACCGTGGAGCGTTGGACCCCAAGCATCTCGGCCAGTGTTTCATGGGTCAGGGGCAGGATGTCCTGATCCATCCGGTCATGGATGTTGAGAAGCCAGCGGCAGCACCGGGCCTCGACCGGGTGAAGGGCATTGCAGGCCACGGTGTGAAAGGTCTGCGCCAGCAGCGCCTCGTTGAAAGCCGCCACCATCCGTCGCAGCCGGGAGCGCAACACGAGAACCCTACGCATCTGCTCAATCGGAATCCGCGAGGCGGTGCCCGCAACCAGCACCACATAGCGCCCGAGGGCTTCACCGCTGATAATGGCGCTCAGGAGGCCAACCAGCCCCTCCCGCCCGAACAGCGCCACTTCGGCCACACGCCCATCCTCCATGACTTCGACAAGGGACACGATGGCATCGTGCGGGAAGTAGGTGTGGCGAATGGTTTCGCCAGCCTCGTAGAGCACCGCGCCTTTCGGTACGTCCACGATCTCAAGCTGCGGTTCCAGCACGGCAAAGTCCGCCGGTTCCAGGGCGGTAAGGAACCGGTTGGCACGGTGATCTGCCTTGATACTCTTGCCCATGGTCATGGTGTTACAGGACTGTGGAGACCATGGTGTTCAAACCGGCCTGAGGCCATGCCTGGAACCAACGCGTAGAGGCGACACGGCGTAGGTGTGCGATAAGGGCTCACGACCGGAACCGGTTTCCGGATGGCAGTACTCGAACATCTTTCCTCCACGGCCAAGTTTCTATTGTGTCCGGTTCGGAGTGCAGGCGCATTCCACATTTGTGATACGCCTTGCGAGGGAGGAAGCCGCCATCGGTGACCGGCCTAATCAACGCAATCGATCTTTAAGCGTCAGTTCTGCGATCTTTAAGCGTCAGTTCTGCGCGGGCAGTGCCCCCAGCTTCGTGACGAGTGCCACAAGCTGGCTCTGGCGGGTGATACCGAGGCGCTCGTACACGGCTTTCAGCACCGTGCGGATCGTTCCGTCTGTCAGTCTCAACTGCGCTGCCGCTTCTTTCGACGATAGCCCGCCGCCGACCGCCATCGCGATACGGGCCTGCCCTTTGGTGAGGCCGAGCCGGATCAGGCGCTCCTGAATCATGTCCGAGGCTGGGGTGAAAAGGCTCTTTACGAGCACCAGAACCCCAGGTCTCAGAGCAACGTGCTCAAAGCTGGTCGGCTCGTTTACGGTGACCGGGATCGCTTGGACGAAGACCTTCTGCTCGTCTCCCGCGTTGCGGGCCAGCACCAGCGGCGGCTGCACCAACGTTGCCCGTCCAAGAAGAGCCGACATCACCAAAGCATCCAGCGCCTTCTGATCCTGCGCCGTTGCTGCCTTAAGGCGTCCACGCGAGATGGTGAACCCTGTTCCAAGCAGGGAGCGGGCGGTTTCACTCACGGTCACCACACCGCCTTGGACATCTAAAAGGATGACCCCACATGTGAGGCGATCCAGGGTATTCCCAAGCAGGCGGGAAGCCCGTCTGCCTTCCGCAATCTCAGCCGCCGCTGCGATGGCCCGAGCAGCGTGTGGTGCGAGCCGGGCGAAGTTGTCCTCATCCGCTTGATCAAAAGGACCTCGGCGCAGATCTCGATGCACTCCCACGGTGATGATCTGTCCTGACGGAAGCGCTGTGACAGAGCCCATGTACGCGCCGAGGCCATGACGCCTGCTGAACTCCTGGCAGAATGGGTGGGTCCGCAAGGTTTCGTCATCCAGGAGGTCGGCGTCTCTGATCAGTCCTTCCGTAGGCCCACGCGCCGACACTCTCTCCTTGCGGATATCGTAACGCCACCACTCTCGACTGTAGTCTCGATTGCTCTCCTCCAAGCTGGTAGAGGCAACGGTCACCATTTTGTCAGTCGCCGTAACTGGCACGATCACTGCACCGAGCCCGCCTACCAATTGTGCGATGTGGTTCAGAGCTTCTGGCCAGCGCTCCGGATCGAGAGCAGAGGCGTAGATCGCATCTACGGCTGTGAGCAGGTCAGGCGTCCCCATGCCTCTTTGCCCGCTTTCTTCTATTTAGCACCAGGGAACATGACAGCAGAGCACGGCTTTGATGTCACGAGAAATCATCTCAACTCAATCATGATGAAGTCGCCGGGGTCTCTTCGAACCGCTTCATATCGAACAACGAGAGATCGAGCTTACTGCTCCCTTTGGTTACAAGATCCGCCAGCGCCTCTCCGATCACACTGGCGAACTTGAACCCATGGCCGGAACAAGGAGATGCGACTACGACTTCCGGTGCCCCTGGAAGGGTGTCGATCACGAAATGCTCGTCGGGGGTATTCGTAAACAAACACACGGCGAGCCGAAGCGTCGGTCCGTTAGCGTCTGGGAACATGTGTCGGATGCCTTTCCGAAGAGCCTCTTCGTCGGCAAGTGTTGGCTCACGCGACAGTTCGTCGGCATGGCCCGTCTCATGGAAATGGTGATACAGCCCGATCTTGAATCCTGGGATGCCCCAAGTGGGGAACTGGTAAAAGTGGCCGACTTCGCTCAGGATGTTCGAGACCGGGAAAACCTCCGGCCTGAAGAGGTCTGGCGTCTGCGGCAAAAACCAGCCGAGGACCTGTCGTTCCGGTACGGCATTCGTCTTGAGCGCAGGAATAAGATCAGAAATCCATCCTCCTGCTGAAACTACAACCTTCCCGGCCTCATAGCGGTCCCGGTTGGTCACAACCATCACCCGCCCGTTGGCAGGCTCGATGGCAAGTACTTTCTCACGCCCGTGGATCTCGGCTCCAGCAGAAACAGCAAGGGAGGCGTGCGCGAGGATAGCGCGTTCTGATGCCACAAAGCCTGCATCCGGCTGATAGACGACGGCGTAATTGTCTGGGAGCTTATAGCCAGGGAACCGCTGCTGGGTCTCGCGAGCCGAAAGCACTTCATTGGACAGGTCGTGCTCCCGGCATGCCGTCAACGCACCTTGCACGATCCGGCTGTCTTCCGCACCCGCATCAATTCCGCCTGTGACGAAAAGCAGTTGCTCCTTCGTAAGCTGCTCGGCCTCCCGCCATAGCTCGTAGGCGCGACGGAGGAGGGGTACATAGTTAGGATGCTCGAAGTAGGCGAGCCGGATGATCCGGTTCAGCCCGTGCGACGAGCCCATGCTGTGGCCGAGATCGAACCGTTCGATGCCCAGCACCTTCTGGCCACGGCGAGCCAGTTGCCAGAGGGCTGCGGACCCCATGCCGCCCACCCCAATCACGATGGTGTCGAAGGTCTTCATGCCAGCGCCCTTGATCGCAGCGTCGTTCCCGAGCCGAGGTTATCGTTTTGCGGCCTGAGTGCAACGGCCATGCGCGGCAATGGCATTCGGTCCCGAGGAGCAGCCATTGAACGGGGCGGCTGCTTCGCGCTCTTCCGAACGATCAAAACCGTCCTTACATCGGACAACAGGAAACAAACTTGTTCGAAGCAGCACTTGGATGATCGACCAACACCAGCAGATCGCCGACCTGGAAGCGGAAATCGACACACTGTCTGATGCCGCTGAGCGATGCCGGAAGGGCATGATTGTCGCAAAGGTCGCAACTATAGCAGGTACCATGCTCTTCGGAGCTTCCCTTATCGGGCTGATCCGATCTGATCCCATCGTACTTGTTATGGGGATTGCCGCCGCAGTAGCCGGTATAGGCTACTATGGATCGAGCCGAGGTTCCTTGGAGCGACTTACGGGCCAAATCGGGGCAACTGAAGCGCGTCGTTCCGAACTAATCGACGGAATGGAACTTCGGACAGTGCAGGAGCGGTAGTGAGCACTAAGAACGGTTTGGACCGACATAGACGGGCAGGGTGACAGCGGCTGTCCGCGAGATCCGGGGACCGAGTTCGTCATGCGCCGCGAGACAATTGAAACCCCCATTTCGCGCTGCCACCTGAATAGAGGACGGCTCTGGTACGAAGTTACGCCGCCGTCTCTCGGCTGCGTTCTTCCTGGCAGGACGAACTATCAGGGCGATCATCCAAATCGTTTTCCAGCATTGCTCGAAACCTGATCAGGACATCGCGGTGGCGGGTTCCGATGTCTATTGAGCAGATCTTCTCGTCGATGAATCCCAGCATGGAAAGCAGGTCGGCCTCAGGCATGCTCCAGCCGCGCGATCTCTGGTGCATGAAAGATCCTCCAGGTGCAGACGGTAGCGATGTGGAAATCCCGGTATCAGCCGTCAAGATGCCGCCAGCCACTCCCGCAACTTCGTCCAACGTCGCTTCATATTTCCGCCCCGAACAGCCATGGCCACAGCCTTCTTCTGGCCGACGAGTACAACGAGCCGCTTGCCCCGAGTTACGCCCGTATAGAGCAGGTTACGGGCCAACATTGTGTAATGCTGTGTCACGACTGGAATGATAACGGCGGGGTACTCTGACCCCTGTGACTTATGGATCGTCGTGGCATAGGCGGGTACTAAGGTGTCGAGTTCGCCGAATGGGTATGAGACCTCGCGCCCATCGAATGATGCAATTAATGCTCCTTCCTCGTCATCGATCCGGACCACCATTCCAAGGTCGCCATTGAAGACCTCGCGATCATAATCGTTCTGGGTTTCCATAATCCGGTCGCCCGGCGAGAACTTCCATCCAAATCGTTCGACGGTGGCCGGAGGATTAGGGTTCAGAATTCGTTGGAGTTCGATGTTGAGGTTGCGGGCACCAAGCACGCCCCGGTTCATCGGACAGAGCACCTGAATGTCCTTGAGGGGATCGAGTCCGAACCGCTTGGGCATCCGCTCCTTGACCATCTCGATGATCTTACCGACACCCTGTTCTGGTTCGGTGATGCTGATGAAGTAGAAATCGCTTTCCTCTCCGGCGTTGGATGGATCAGGCATCTGACCGTGGTTGATCCGGTGGGCATTCACCACGATCCGGCTTTCCGCCGCCTGTCGGAAGACCTCGGTGAGACGAGCGACGGGGATACGCTCCGACCCAATGATGTCAGCCAGAACCTGCCCCGGCCCGACCGAAGGCAACTGGTCCACGTCCCCAACCAGCAGCAGGCCCGCATGGGACGGAACAGCTTTAGTGAGGGCATTCATCAGCGGCACATCGACCATGCTGGTCTCGTCTACCACGAGGAGATCGCAATCGAGCGGGTTCTCTTCATTGCGTGAGAAGCCACCGTGCTTTGGATCGATCTCCAAGAGCCGGTGAATGGTCTTGGCCTCCAATCCGGTCTGCTCCGTCATGCGCTTGGCCGCACGACCTGTCGGTGCCGTCAGCAAGACCTTGACACCCTTGGCCACCAAGAGTCGGAGAATCGTGTCGAGGAGAGTGGTCTTGCCGACACCAGGACCACCGGTCACCACCGCCACCTTGGAGCCGAGCACCAGCTTCAGAGCCTCCCGCTGGGACGCTGCCAGGGTCTTGCCCGTGCGGCTCTCGACCCAGGGAACAGCTTTGTCGAGGTCGATCTCGGGCCAGGGCGGTGGACCAGAGGCTCTCTCGGCCAGCCGCGAGGCAATGGCCTGTTCGGACAAGTGGAGGCCCTTGAGGAAAAGGCACGTCTCGTCGCCGATGGTATTCGAGACGACTTCTCCTTTGGATAGTTCGTCTACGATGGCCGTTCGGATCAGGGCCGCATCGACTTCGAGCAACTGCTCGGCCAAGCGGGTGAGCGCCTGGACCGGCAGAGCACAGTGACCCTCATCGGTGGCGGTTTGAAGTGCGAAGGAGATGCCAGCCCGAATCCTTTGCGGCGCTGTCTTTTCCATTCCGAGCTTGGCCGCGATGGCATCTGCCGTCTTGAAACCGATGCCGCGCACGTCTTTGGCCAGACGATACGGGTCCTCGGTCATGACCTGAACGGATTCATAGCCATAGGTCTTGAAGATGCGGACCGCCCGTGCGGTGCCGACGCCATGGGCATGCAGGAAGATCATGATCTCCCGCACCGCCTTCTGCTCGGCCCAGCCGGAGACAATGCGGGAGGCCCGCATCGGGCCGATTCCGGAAACTTCCGTTAGGCGCTCAGGGCTGGCCTCGATGATTTCAAAAGTGTCCACGCCAAAGGCTGCGACAATCCGCTTTGCCATGGCTGGCCCGATGCCACGCATCTGGCCAGAAGCAAGGTACTTCTCGATGCCCTCCACCCCGGTCGGCGGGGTCGTCTTGAGGACCTCGGCCTTAAACTGGAGGCCATGCGTGCGATCACTAAGCCACAGGCCGCTGGCAGTAATCCATTCCCCGGCAGACACGGCAGGGGTATGCCCAATGACGGTCACAAGATCCCGTTTGCCGCGCGTATGGACTTTCAGGACAGCAAAACCATTCTCGGCGTTGTGGAAGGTGACGCGTTCCACTGAGCCCGCAAGGGTCTCTAAGACAGATCTCTGCTCAGCCTGTGGTGGTCGAAGCATCTGGTTCATGGTGCCTGCCAGGAGGAATTCCTGACCTCTCCAACTCTACCGCTGGACTGAACCGATGACGAGAAGGCTCGGCATGGCATTACATGGCCATCAGGAGCGTTGTCGCGACCATGATCGTCCCAAGAATAACGGTAGAGCCCGCCCAATCAGACCATCGAGGTTTGCTATGGAAGTTCAACTCGCCGAACATTGCATCTCCCTATTAAGTAGGACATGTTCACTATTTGTTCTGAAGATAGGCCGCGTATATGCGGGCGGTCAAGGTAGTCGCGTGTCGGAGCCAGTGCTCGATGAACTGCCGTGGAATGATTTGGAGCTTTGTAACTTTATCCTACCAAAGAACGTTCACCACGCATGTTTCGAAGCGTGCGCGCACCCCAAAGATTCATGAGCCGCCAATAAGTGCTGGAAGAGACAGTTGAGCGGCCCTCAGGGTGAGAATTTCCTAAAGACGGTCGGGAGACCGAGAGGCCAGTGACTGAGCGAAAACGGTTTGAAGTCGGAGCAGGCGTGCCGAGGCCATTGCAAGGTGGGGCTCAAATCGAAGTTTACCCGCTATGATGACAAGAAGGGAGAAGATGGTCATGACTGAGGCTGACACTCATATCGTCCGGGTCACTCTCCAGGGCGAGCCGACCATCTACCGGGAAATCGAGATTGAGAGTCGCAAAACGCTCAGCGCTCTGGCCGAGGCCATTGTTGATGCCTTCGGCTTCGACTTCGACCATGCCTTCGGGTTCTACTCGAAGCTCACCGGGCAGGACGTGATGCGCTCCCAGCCCAAGTACGAGTTGTTCGCCGATATGGACGAGGCAACTGAGGCCAAGAGCGTGAAGAAGACCCGCATAGCAGATGCCTACCCCAATGTGGGTCACAAGATGCTCTTCCTCTTCGACTATGGCGACGACTGGCGCTTCGTCGTCGAGGTCATCCGCTTGGGCCAGAAGGTCACGAAGACCCGTTACCCTAAGGTGCTCAAGAAGGTTGGCAAGGCTCCCGAGCAGTACGGCTCATGGGAGGATGAGGACGAGGGGGACGAACCCTAAGGCGTGTGGGCTGGCGCAGGATCTTTCAAGCCGATTTCAAAACCGGTTGACGAGGGTCAGAGCCAGCGCCCGACGCTTTTCTGAGCTTGTAAAACTCCAAAATCAAGGTCGCCCGGTTTATAGTGGAACGCATGGGTCCGCATGCGCCGATCACCGATACTGTGTTCGCGGCATATCTCCGGTGTGAGACGAAGGCATTCCTGCTGCTTAATGCGGCTGCGCCCACCGATCCTGAAATCCAAAGCTGGCAACAAGGTATCGCGAACTCGTACAAGGCCAACGCTTCGAAACATCTCAGAAACAATGTTCCTGAGAATGAGGCTTGCCGTGGTATGCCTTCGCTCCGGGTGTTTCGGGAACGACATTACCGATTGGTTCTCGACCCTGAGATCTCGTCCTCCGAGGTTCAAATCCAAGCTCACGCGTTGGAGCGAATACCTGCCAGTAGCAGCGGGCCGGACACCACATACCGTCCGGTTCGGTTCATGCCGAACGAGAAACTGGCATCCTCTGATAAACTTCTCATCGCACTGGATGCCCTCGCTCTGTCTCGACTGACCAGTAGGATGTCGTCCACAGCCAGGATCATTCACGGCTCAGGCCACCGATCTACGGCAGTCCAGTTGCCAAAGTTGGTTAAAGAGGTTCGTTCACTCCTCATTACGTTGAAGGCACAATACGCGTCAGGAACACCGCCCCCACTGGCCCTCAACAAGCATTGCCCTGAATGCCAGTTTCGGTCCCGCTGTCGTCAGATCGCCATCGAGAAAGATGATCTGAGCCTGCTGACCACATTGAATGAGAAGGAACGAAAGAAGCTCAATCGTAAGGGTATCATGACCGTCGCCCAATTCTCATGTACGTACCGGCCAAGGCGGCGGTCAGCACGGAACAGGGCAACAGCGACAAAGCACGCTCCCGCATTGAAGGCGCTGGCAGTCCAGGCCAATCGCATACACGTCGTCGATACACCCACCTTCTCTGTAACATCTGGCACGGTTTTCCTGGACGTAGAAGGGGTGCCAGGCCGGGAGTTCTACTATCTCGCTGGAATGAGGTACCGGCGTGACGACAAGGACGTTCACCTTGCGTTTTGGGCGGACCATCCATCCGGTGAGCGGGAAATGTGGGTGTCTCTCTTACGTGCTCTTGAGCAGGTCCCTGATGTCCGCCTTGTCCATTACGGGAGCTACGAAACACAATTTCTCAAACGGATGAAGGAGCGGTATTGCGACAATCCTGAGGACATCGAACTCGTGGATCGGCTGATTGCCACGTCAGTGAACCTCCTGAACCTGACATACGCCCACATCTATTTCCCAACCTGCTCGAATGGTTTGAAAGACATCGCTGGTTATCTCGGCTTCCGCTGGACGCACGCGAATGCCTCGGGTCTCCACGCCTTGATGTGGCGCTCAGAATGGGAAGCATCCGGCGATCCGACCCTCAGGCAGACGTTGATCACCTATAACGCGGACGATTGCGCAGCGGTTGAAAGATTAGCTGAGGCTATCACTGATATCTGCCTCCCGCGTGCAACGGCTGCTAAGTCAAGTCTCGACCCTGTTGACGTTCATCTTCTCGTAGACAGACACAAGAGAATGTTTCGTCCCCTCGACTGTGCTGTTCCAGAGTTTAAGCAGATCAATGACGCAGCATACTGGGACTATCAAAGAGCAAAGGTCTACGTGCGTTCCCGTGGGCATATACGAAAAGTGGTTGAGAAAGGCCAGCGACAGAAGTCAAAAGGCAGATCTCGCGTTAACAAAGTCATTGACTATGATGTTTTACGCCCGTCACATTGCCCGCGATGTGGATCGAGCGCCGTACACAAACATGTGCGCTACACAGAAGTAATGACCGATATATTGCTTTCAGCTTCTGGTGCTAAAAGAAGTGTCATTCAATCGGTGTTCTATAGATACCGATGTTGGGCATGTCATAAGCATCTCATGTCGTATCAACGCCATGAAAAATACGGCGATGGTCTCCGCGCATACATAATATACATGATAATCCAAATGGGGGTATCTCAGCATAAACTATGCGAACATTTGCACGATGTATTTGGTCTTCATGTAGATCGTCGCGCCATCAACAGGATCAAGATTGGATCTGCCAACCGATATGAGCAAACTTACGAGCGATTACGCCAGAGGATCGCCAATGGAGAGTTGGTTCACGCGGACGAAACACGAGTTCCGATTTTGGGCGAGAGCCATTATGTATGGGTTTTTACGAACTTGGAGGAAGTGATATTCGTCTACAGTGCATCTCGGGACACAAGCACAGCCCAAGAGACTCTGCGCGGATTCAAGGGTGTCCTCGTGTCTGACTTCTACGCCGGATACGAGTCAATTGAGTGTGTACAGCAGAAATGTTTGATTCATCTGATGAGGGACATCAATGATGATGTCTTGAAGCACCCATTCAATACGGAGATGGAAGAACTGGCTCACGCTTTGGCGGTTTTGCTCAAGCCCATGGTCGAAACAATCGATAGGTTCGGTTTGAAGGCATATCATCTCCGCAAACATAAGAAAGGTGTAGCTCACTTCTACACCACTCTCGCAGAGCGTAATTACCAAACGGAAGTCGCAGTTGGGTACAAGAAACGCTTCGAGCGGTTTCGGGACAAGCTATTTACGTTCCTTGATTATGACGACGTGCCCTGGAACAACAACAATGCTGAGCATGCGGTAAAGGCGTTTGTGCGATTACGCAATGTGATCGGTGGAGGGAGCACACCAAAGGGTATTCGTGACTATCTTGTTCTTCTCAGTATCTCCGAGACGTGCAAGTACAAAGGATTAAGATTCCTCGACTTCCTGCGGTCGGGCGAGACCGATGTCGATGCCTTTGCGGCCCATACCGGTAGGGCGAGGTGTACAATCAGGACACTCAACACTAAAGGCAGAGGCGGCGGCATTCAAAAGGCGGCGCACATTGTTTGTGATGGTTTGACATGACGAAGTTCGTCCATTCCCGGTCCGTCCCCAAGGGTATGCAGGCCACCTATGAGACCATCACGGCCCTGACGGATGCCTTCTGCCGAGAGTACCTGAATGACGAATACCTTGAACTGGCGCGGGACATGGCGGCGGCTCTGTGCCGGAAGCGACCAAGCCCAGTCGTGTCAGGGCAGCCCCGCACCTGGGCCTGTGGCATCATCTATGCTCTTGGCCAGACGAACTTCCTCTCAGATAAGTCGTTCAAACCGTTTATGACCATGGCCGATGTGTGTGCTGGGTTCGGCGTCGGCCAGAGCACCGCCAGTGCGAAGGCTCAGGCCATTTCACGGGCGCTCAAAATCAATCCGCTCAATCCGGAATGGTCCTTGCCGAGCCTCTTGGAAAAGAACCCACTGGTTTGGATGGCCGACGTCAATGGCTTCCTCGTGGACCTGCGTGAAATGCCACGTGAGGTTCAGGAAATCGCTTTCGAGAAGGGCATGATCCCGTACATCCCGGCTGACCGCGACGAAGGATGAGTTCCGCCTCGCTCAGACGCCGACAGTATGGAGTTACCTCGCGATCAAGGACGACACGAGGCAGAGAGTTGAAAGGGCTGACATGAACAGCCCAATCCTCATCCAACGAGTGACGCGCCGCTCCCAGACATGGGTTAGATGCTCTGCTTCCTCCGTCAGAGGAGCTTTCAAAAGGGCTTGGAACCTTCTGCCAGCGTACCAAGCACCCGGAGCGATACGATTGCCAGCGATCCGAAGATGATCGCCAGATACCATAAAGGATCTCGGAGGCTTCCAATTGTCACGTCATCCTCTCGCGATGGTAGCAGCGGCCCGGTCTACCGATCCGACAGTCTAAGACCAGATGGCCTTGGTCGGTTTCACTGTGAAAGAGCGCCGGAGCAACAAAAAGGCCGCTCATCCAGAGCGGCCCCTCGCAGCTTTTCGACCATGCTATCAGGCAGCGGCCTTCTTCCGTCCACGCTTAGCAGGCGCTTTTGCGGGAGCGCTCTCCACTGGACCGCTGGCGGCAGCCTTCGAGCGCATCTGGCCCAGGCCCAGGCTCTTCGCCAACTCGGAGCGTTTGGCAGCATAGTTTGGGGCAACCATCGGGTAGTCACGGGGCAGGCCCCACTTCTCCCGGTAAGCTTCAGGCGTCAGGCCAAGCTTCCCAAGATGCCGCTTGAGCGACTTGTAGTGCTTCCCGTCCTCCAGGCTGATCAGAAAATCCGGGGTCATCGACTTCTTGATGGAAACGGCAGGCGTGGGCTTAATCTCTTCCTGCTTGGCAGCAGGCTGACCAATATTCTGAAGAGCCGCGTGAACATTGCCAATCAGGTCGGGTAGATCAGCAGCCGGAACAGAGTTGTTGCTGACGAAGGCCGACACGATGTCAGCCGCAAGCTCGATGTAGTCTGGTACTGTTGTATTATTAGACATTAGAACAGCCTTTGATTGACGTACTCGCAGGAGCAGTGCCCTCATGTACTCACCCGCGATTTGCGGGTAGGAAGGGGGTGGCAACTATCGCTGCGGCAAGCAAAACGCAAGGTCAGGGTAATTACCCACGCCGTTGCTGAGGCTGGTTTCAGGCGCTGACGGTAGCGAGAATGGTGCCGAAGACGGTGACACTTGGCGTGAGCCGAGCCGTATCGACGACGGTGCGCACGGCCGCTTC
>NZ_JBVVAK010000192.1:0-12425 GCF_055792825.1 Microvirga sp. GN3 | reverse complement strand
TCGACACCACCGCCGGCCGTCCAGCCGGTGTTGTCGTCGGTGTAGGCCAGACCACCGGTGGCGTAGACCAGGAAGCGGTCGAAGGCGACACCGGCGCGCAGGCGCACCGTGCCCCACCAATCCGAAGAGTCCTCGAACTCGCCGGGCACGAAGGTGCCGGCAAAGCCCGGGCCTGGGATGAACACGGCATCGTTGTCGTCGGTGTCAATCCACTGGATGTCGGCCTCGGCACCGATCACGAACGAGCCGATCTGATAGTTGTAGCCGATCTGGCCACCGCCGGTGAAGTTGCCGTCGTTGCCATTACCGAAGTTCAGCGTGCCCTCCAGGCCGGCCGGAATGCCCGGGCCGGTCAGCACCACGGTTTCGTCATCGTCGTCACGCCAGCCCCAGCCGAGATTGCCACCGACATAGAACCCGGTCCAGGTGAAGACCGGAACAGCAGCGATCATTGGGGGCGGAGCCGCACGGGCGGGCAGATCGGCTGCGGAAGCAGTGGAGACAGCCGCCGTTGAGATGGCTGTTGCCGCGAGCACGCCAAGAATACGAGATTTCATGAGCAATTCATCCCTTGTGCGAGGAGTCGCAAGGGCAGAGTATGGAGTTTTAGCCAAGAAGGCCTATAGCAAAGATGCAACACCGAGCGGCTTTACGCTTTCTATGCCAGCATTGCTGATGTGAATACAGACCTATTGGCTTGCGAATACATGGACTGATTTGACTCCGGGGCGGTTGCATGCCCTACTGGCCTGGCTTCGGCGTAACCCCGAAGGCGAGGAGATCACTCAACCCTGCCCCGACGTTGGGGCAGGGTTTTTTAGTGACACACTCGCTTTGACCGTTCAGCTCCATAACAGCCTTCCGCGAAATCTTCCGCGATAAAATTGGAGCTCAGCCTGAAGGAGAGTGTGAGCCTGGAAGGTCTCCTAATGGCACATTCCAGAAGTAGGCCGAATGTCTGCTTTGGCAGGGAACACGGGACGTTCCTGAAGGGCAGCGAATTTCCTGCCGTGATCCGGTGCGGACCTTCAGCCTCAGAGGTTGGCGAATTGGCAGGTGCAACCTTTTGCGCCCAGGCTGCATTGAGGGTTCGGAGATAGCACCGTGATTGCCAGTTCGGGCGCCATCATCCTACCTCGCCCGCTCCAGCGCCAGATCGATGAGCTGGCGCAATCCTTCCTGCAGCCGCAGCCGACCATCGACTTTTCTAGGCCAAAGGAAGAACCGGCGCTGATCCCGCCGGATTCCATCTCATGGCGCATGTTCAAGAACCCTGTTCCTGTATTCATTGGCGGAGTGACAGCCGTTTTGCTCGAATTTGCCGAGCCACGCGTGCGCGATGGTGTCTGGCAGCACAGCAGCTTCCGGACCGATCCACTCACACGCCTGCGGCGGACTGGCCTCGCCACCATGGTCACTGTCTACGGGCCGCGCAGCAAGGCAGAAGCCATGATCGCGGGCGTGGTGAGGCGGCATGAGCGTGTGACCGGCTGGACCAGCGCGGGCAAGCCTTACCACGCTAACGACCCAGAGTTGCTCAACTGGGTGCAGGCGACGACGAGCTTCGGCTTTACGGAGGCCTACCATTCCTATGTGCGCTGTTTAACGGTGGATGAGCGGGAGACACTCTTCGCCGAAGGACTGCCGGCCGCGCGGCTCTACGGCGCCACTGGCGCGCCCGCCTCACAGGATGAACTCGGCGCCTTGTTCGAGGTGATGAGGCCCAAGCTCGTCGCATCGCCAGTCATCTTCGAGTTCCTGGAGATCATGGCGCACGTCCCGATCCTGCCGATGCTGGCGCGACCGGTTCAGCGGGTGCTTATCAAAGCAGCGGTAGAACTTCTTCCCATCTGGGCGCGGGAGCGTCTCGGGCTCGGTCCTCGTTGGACGCTGCGGCCGACAGAACGAATTCTGGTGTGTGCCTTGGCGCTGGCGAGTGACCGCCTCATCCTGCGGTCATCCCCAGCCATCCAATCCTGCCGCCGCCTGGGCCTGCCCGACACGTACCTCTACCGCCACTGGTGAACCCGATGGTGCCCCGCCGGATGCACGCCATTCGGACGGCAAAGTCAGCGACATCGGGCACCACCGAGTGACGCAGATGAATTGTGCGCCCCGAGTGGCCCACTTGCAGATCCAGCTTCATGAGATCACACTTTCCACCGCCCACGCGGAGGGAAGAATGACCGGTCCCCTTACCCGCTTCGCCACACGCGCTGCATATCATACGAGACAGTTACCCCGGTTCGCCTGGTATGCGGTCCACGCTGCAGCCGTGAGCCGCCTTGCCGAGCGGGTACGGGTGGAAGAGGGTGACAGCAAGCGCCCTAGGGCTCACACCGCGGCGCCCATGCAGGACCGTAACCGCCTTTATGAGGATATGGCGGCTCTGTTCCGGCAGGACCTCGCCAATGTCGAGGCGGGGGTTTACCCTCTGCCCGCCGATCATGATGGCTCCCTGCTGACGCGCCTTCGGCGCTCAAGCCTGTTCTTCGAGGACCTGCCAAGTGTTCATCGCCGGCGCAAAAGCGGCGGGCACAGCGAGGTTCTTACTGAAGAAATCCAGGGTAAGCGGCCCCGATACTATCTTCAGAACTTCCACTTTCAGACCGGCGGCTGGATGACCGAGGACTCAGCCCAGCGCTACGATACTCAGGTTGAGGTGCTCTTCAGTGGGACCGCCAACGCCATGCGGCGGCAGGCACTCCCGCCCCTGCATCAGGTCTTCGCCCGGCGAGATCAGCGCCAGCTGCGACTGCTCGATGTTGGCTGCGGCACCGGGCGCTTTCTCGACTGCGCCAAGCAGGTCTGGCCGCGGCTACCCTGTCTCGGTATTGATCTGTCGGAGCCCTACATTCGGGAAGCCAAGCGTCACCTGAAGCGCTGGTCGTGGCTGAACCTCGTCGTGGCCAACGGGGAGGCGATCCCGGTATCGGACGCCAGCCAGGATGCGGTGACGAGCATCTTCGTATTCCATGAGTTGCCGCCTAAGGTCCGTCAGATCATCTTCCATGAGTTCGCTAAGGTGCTGAAGCCCGGCGGCCGCTTGGTTCTGGTGGACTCGCTCCAGCGCGGCGACAAGCCAGAGTATGATGGTCTCCTGGAGCTGTTCCCGCAGAATTACCACGAGCCATATTATGCCGGGTACCTCGAGGAGGACTTCGGCGCGATGGCCAGAGCGTGTGGTCTGACCCACACCCGCGACGTGCTGGCCTACGTGTCCAAGGTGATGGTCTTCGACAAGCCCGGTTGATATCGAGCTCCTGACACCCTGCCTCCCCCAAGCAGGTCGAGAGAAGGCTGTCAACGTGGCACGCACCTGCTTCACCAGCGATCCGGTTGGACACGGCTTAGATAGGAAAGTCACGGTTTGCGCCAGGCTCGGCGTGGGCTGGGTGGGCCAACCCAGGACGATGATCCCGATGTGCGGCCAGCGCCGCGTGACGAAGCGCGCGAGGTCGAGCCCGCTGAGGCAGCCGGGCATATCGATCTCTGTGATCACCAGGCCGATGCCGCTGCGGGATTCAAGGTAGCTGAGACCCTCGTCGGTGCTAGCAACCTCGATGGCCATGATGCCGTCGGCGATCAGGCAATCCGCCGTGGCCATGCAGACCTGTCGCTCGCTCTGGGCCAGCAGGACCAGCGCTTCCAAAGCTTGGGCACGCGCCATTTCGTGCCTCCTGCGGACCCCGAATATACCAGATCCGCGCGGATAAGACTTGCGGCTTCAGGACCATGTTCGAGCCGCACAAACCCAACTATGAGCAGGCGGCAGCTATCGATGCGCCAACTTGCCCAAGGATAAAGGTTAACGTGCCGGTCCGGCCAGAACCTCAGCGAGGATGCGCGGGCGAAACAGGGAGGTTGGGGGCGCGAGGAAACTCAACACCTGATAGAACTGATCTGCCACAACCGGCCTCCGGTAGGTCGCCTAGTGGACGCGTCCCAGGTACCACTGAAGCGGCCGGATGCGATAGGGACGCTGGTACTTCAGCTCCGCAAAGCGATAGTCCTCCACCTGCACACCGTCCCAGGCGACATCGATGGTAGGTTGGATGCTCCGGAACCAGCGTTGTCCAAATCCAGGGCCGAGGCCTCCCTTCTGTTTCGCCGTGGCGAGAGCGGGATGGAGGGTCTCGGCCTCAATAGCGCTGACAGTCATGCCTTGGCCGTAGACAGGGTTAAAGCTGCAAACCGCATCGCCGAACACGATCAGACCCTCCGGAAAGCGCCGGAGCCTCTCGTAGCGGTGCCTTACGCTCCCGGCGAAATGGTAATGCACCACATCCGACAGTGGCTGGCTCTGCCGGATTGCCTCATACAGCTCCGGCGTCGGCAAAGATCGGGCATAGGCCAGGAATTCCTCATGGCTGCGCGGGACAGGTTCATCGAAGAATGCACTCAGTGACACGAGCCACCGATCCCCTTCAATGGCGGAGATAAAGCCGGTGCGCTTTGCGGGGGTGCCTGTGATGACAAGCGCGTGCCAGTCGGGCAGGGGAGCCGTTGTTCGAAACGTGGAGGTCGCGTAGGTGACGGCAGTTGCGATTTGATCGGCTCGTGGCGGATCGAACTGAAGTTCTTTGAGCCATCCGGGAGTTGCGCTGCCTCGCCCGGTTGCGTCTACCACAAGCTCGGCTCCGATCTCATCGGCTGGTCTGTGGGGGCTTATGGAGCGGGTGCGCAGACCTGTGATCTTCTGCTCCTGATCGTGCCGAAATCCCTCCACCCGAGTACCATCCTGAATGGTGACATTTGGCAAGGCTCGCACGCGCCTGGCGATGGTTGTCTCAAGGAGCGGCCGGCTCATGGCCAGGAACGACAGATCCGAACGGTACCGGACACGCCAGTGTCCCGCATGGAGCCAGGCGAATTCCGGCACGCCCACATGCACCGCCCCAGCGGCGCAAAGCTCCTCAGCGAGGCCTGGAAAGAACCTTTCCATGATGCCTTGACCGCGCACGAGCAGGACATGGGCATGACGTCCTTGAGGCACCCCTTTGCGGGACTCAGAATTGCTCGGAAGCACGTCCCGCTTGATGAGCGTCACACGCTCGAAGTGATCGGCAAGGACACGGGTCGCGAGAAGACCGGCCATACTCCCGCCGGCAACCACAGCGTGATGAAAGGCTGGGTGGCCATCGTTCGGTTCCCTATGACAGGATGAAATTAGCAGAACCGCCGGATCGGGCCCAGAGCGACAAGGAGGCGATCTCTGGTTGGGAGACAGCGCTCCTGCAAGATTAAGCACATAAGCATGAGGGCAGGGTTGGCAAGGCTTGAGAGAGGTGTTGAGCAGACCCGGAAATGGTTAGTTGCTGTGCAGGCCACCGCATCAGTGCGAATGTCGCCTCCTGGCATGGGGCTGACCTTAGCCGTACTTCTACATCGCTAGGATGAGGAGACCTTCACAAGAACTCTCGTTATGACCGACTTTGACCGAGACTGTATGAAAACGCTGACGGGCCACTCCTTGGAGCAATTTCATGTCTCGTAAGCCTTGGTAGACCGGGGAATTCTCGGTACAGGGGCGTGCTGTTGTACAAATTGTTCGTCTCAATCGGCTTGGTTCAAGGGTTCACACAGGCTCGACCCAGAGCCGACAATGAACGGCGGGACCTTCGGGGGTGCACGTCCGGAAGTCGCATCGGACCAGCATTCCTACGCACGCAGCTCGTCGAGCAATACCTTGGCCGCTTTCAGGTCGGGCGTATCGAATCCCTCCGTGAACCACCCGTAGACGGGCGCGAGCAGCTCATGCGCCTTCTGCCTCTCGCCCTGCTCGGCCCAGAGCCGGGCGAGGTCGCAGCCCGCCCTGAGCTCCCACATGCGCGCGCCTTGCTGGCGCGCAACCGTCAGTGCAGCCAGCAGCGCGATCTCGGCGGCTCCGGGATCATCACCAGAACCAGCCCGATGGCAGGCGGCCGTCAGCCGATGCAACTCGGCGACTCTCAGCCGCTCCCCCGTGCGCTCGGCGCGCGTGAGCCCCTCGCGCGCCGCGGCCATCGCGGCCTGCACTTGCCCAAGCCGCAGGTGCGCGTCAGCCATGAGCATATAGTGATAGGTCTGCTCAAAGGCTGTTCCCATCCGCAGTCGCCGATCGACATGGTCCTGCATGGTATCCACGGCATCGGGCGTGCCTTCCCGAACCACCCTGAGCCAAGCTTCCAAAATTCGCGCCAGCGAGCCATACATCGCCAGAGCGTGCTGCTCCGCGAGCTCAAGGAGCCAGCGGATTCGGTCGGCCAGCTCGTCCAACTCGCCGGCGAGCTGAAACGTCGCCAAGCCAGCATGGAGGGCATGCGCGATCACCTGGGGGTCTCCGATCGTTCGCGCGTGCGTGAGTCCGGCATGAATGGAGGCTAGGGCGCGCTCGGGATAGCCCATGAGGAACAGCGCATTGCCAGCCTCGTTGAGACCGCATTCGCGGGCATCGTGACCGCCGTAGTTCATAAAATCAGAGCCGTGCCGGGCGATGTCGTACAGCTCCAGTGCGCGATCGACATGAGCACAGGTCTCTTGTAGGTCGCCGCGCCACAGATGCGAAGACCAGAGCGCATGGTGCGCCTGGACCACGAATTCGAGGTTGCCTTCGCGGGTCGCCTGATCGAGCAGCTCTTCACCGATCACGATGGCGGCATCGTACTCTGCACGGACATTGGTGGTGCGCCAGAGCATCCATCGGGCGCGGAACAAGCCGGTGCGATCGCCGAGCTCTTCCGCCAGGGCCGCCACCTTCCTCTGGACCTCTTCGACCTCGACTGAGGCCGGGCTTTTGGTGTTGGTCAACGCAATCGCCAGCTTGCTCAGCCAATTAAGCTCGCGGCGACTGCGCTCGTCACTCGGGGGGAGCCGGTGCAGGAGCTCCACCGCCCGTTCCAGCGCCGCGGCTGCCTCCTTCATCGCGGCCCGACCAAGCGCCGCCAGACCAACCCGCGCCCACGCCTCGGACGCACCCTCGAAGAGCCCGGCTTCGGTCAAGTGATGCGCCAGGACTTGCGGCTGCGAGTTGACGAGGGCGGGAAAGCGCTCGGCGATGACCTCCGCGATCCGGGCGTGAAGTTGCTGGCGGCGGCTCTTGAGGAGGCTTTGATAGGCGGCGTCCTGGACGAGAGTGTGCTTGAAGGCATAGGACGCGTTGGGCGGAACACCACGGCGAAAGATGATCTCGCCTTGGATGAGGCGATCGAGCGCCGCTGCGAGCTGGGGCTCGGGCATGGTGATGGTGGCCGCCAGCAAGTCCGGTGAGAACTCGCGCCCGATCACGGCTCCAACCTGGGCCACCTGCTTGATCTCGCCCAATCGGTCCAGCCGCGCCATGAGCGAGTCATGCAGGGTGGCCGGGATCGCCAGCGGCGCGCCAGGTTGGGCAAGCTTAAACCGGTGCCCGGTCTCGACCAACAGATCCGCGTCGAGAACCGCCTTGGTGAGCTCCTCCATGAACAGCGGCACGCCGTCCGTCTTGGCGACGATCTGATCCATCACCTCCCGTGGCAGCGCCTTGCCGCCGAGGATCCGCCCGATGAGCTCGATGCCTTCGCTACGGCGCAGGCGGACGAGCGAGAGCTGGGTGACATGCGCGGCTCCGGCCCACGGCGGAGAGAAGCCCGGGCGCGAGGTGACCACGGCCAACACCGGCAGGTGCTCGATCTGCTCCACGACGCGAGCGAGGAGATCGAGCGTCGATGGATCGAACCAGTGCGCATCCTCATAAATGGCCAGCATCGGCTGCTTGCGGGCAAGCCCCTCGAGCTGCTCGAGCAGCACTGCGACCGTGCGCTCCTTGAGCCGCTCCGGCGTGAGGTCGAGCAGGGGAGATCGCTCGGCCGCTGGAATCCCGAGGAGAGATGCCATCAGGACCTTAGCCTCGTCGATCTCGTCGAAAGCTTGCGCGAGCACGGCCTCGAGCTTCTTGAGCTTCTGTTCGGGACGATCGTCGCGCGTGAATCCGGCGGCTCGCTCGAACCAGGAGACAATCGGATGGAGCGCCGTGTTGGTGTAATGCTGCGAGCCGTATGGGGTGAGCAACGTGTATGGGTCGATGAGCTGCTCACGAAACGCTCGGATGAGCCGAGACTTTCCAATGCCCGCCTCGCCGGTGAGCAGCACAACCTGTCCGTCACCACCCTTGGCCCGCTCCCAGCGGTCCAGAAGAAGCGCGAGTTCCTGCTCGCGTCCGACCAGCGGGAGGAGTCCGGTGGCGTGCAGCGCGTCGAACCGACTCTCGCTGCGGCCCTCACCGAGCACGTGAAACATTCGCATCGGCTCCGCAAAGCCCTTCAGCTCGCAGCAGCCGAGATCCGCCACGTCGAAAAGCCCACCGAGCAGCCGCCGCGTGTTCTCCGACACCACGACCGCCCCCGGCGGCGCCAGCGCTTGCAGCCGGGCCGCCAAGTTCGGCGTCTCCCCCACAACGCCGCGCTCCTGCGCTTCCCCCTGGCCCACGAGATCGCCAACAACCACCAGCCCCGTGGCGATTCCGATCCGCACCTGGAGCGCCGCCTCCTCACTGCTTGTCAGTTGGCCGACGGCCTCAACGAGCGACAGCCCGGCGCGGATTGCCCGCTCGGCATCGTCCTCGTGGGCCTGCGGATAGCCAAAATAAACGAGAGCGCCGTCGCCCATGTACTTGGCAACGAAGCCGCCGAAGCGGTTAACCGCCGCCGCAACGCAGCGGTGATAAGTCCCGATCACCTCACGCATGTCCTCAGGGTCGAGGCGTGCGGCGAGCGCCGTCGAGCCGACGAGGTCGACGAACATCACCGTGAGCTGCCGCCGCTCAGCTTCGCGCAGGGGCAGGGCTGTCCCTGAGAGCTCGGCCAATGCCTCCGGGGACCGGGAAGTCGCTGGAGCTGAGCCGGCGCGCAGGGCCGCGATGGCGGCGATCAGCTTGCGGCGGTGACCGACTGAGGTGATGCCGAGCCCGCTCAGGTCGTCGGGCGTGAGCTCGGCCAGGACCTCGGCATCGATGTCGTTCTCGCGGAACGCCTGTTCGTACTGGCACAGCCCCAGATTGCGCAGCCAAGTGCCAACGTCCATGGGACCCTCCCGGCTTCGCCGCCGTCGGAACGCCTGGGCCTCCACCCTACCGCAAAAGGGCGGGGAGGGCGCGCTGAAACGCCACGAGCACGGGTGAATGGCAGCTTCTGGCACGGAGCTGAAGTAGACCAAACGTCCGCTTAGGGAGCGAACACGAGACGTCCTGAAGGGCAGGGGATTGGCAGAAAATGACCCGTTGCACACCATGATGCGCGGAAACCGATGCGCCCAATTTGCCACCATCCAGCCGGCCAGTGTGCGATCATGGACCGAGGGCGAGCGGTGCAACATCGATCCCCTGTTGCACGGAGCAGCGGATCGATAACCCGATCCATGCGCCAAAGCTGCCTTGTAATTTCCGGGAGACCTGGCGCCACCCTAGATCGTGGCGCTTCGGCGGATTGAGAAGTCGCAGCAGTCCCGCGCCAGCAGGGCGACGTTATGGGCTAAGGGATCGAGGGCATCGGAACGGAAGCTGGCATAATAACTGACGGGTGGAAGCTCCGGGGCCGTGCGGATGACCCGCAGAAGTCCGTTGGCGATCTCGGGCTGGAAGTAGTGCTCGTTCAGGACCGTGATGCCAAGCCCCGCCGCGGCGAGCGTCGCAAGCACCGTCAGGCTGTTGCACCTGACAATCCGGTTGAGCTTGACATCGCTTCCACTGGCATAATCAAGGACCAGTCGATGAAGTCCGGACCCTTCCGTCTGGGTCAGGACGGGGTAGGACGCAATTTCCCGCAAGGGGACAACATCGCCCATCGGGCCGAAGTTCGGCGCACACATCCATTGCAACGCAATGCTGTCCAGAGGCACGGAACTGAAACCGGCGCCTGATGGGGGATCGAGACCGACGACGAGATCGAGCCGGTGATCCTTGAGTTTGTTGAACAGGATGACGCTCGCATCGACCTCAGGTTCGGGGATGACCTCGGGGTAGGCTTCCTTGATCGCAACGATGAGCCTGGGCAGCCAGGTCAGCGCTACGAGCTCCGTTACGCCGAAGCGGAAGGGGCCACTGAAGGCCAGGGCGCCGATCGCGGACTCACGGAAGCGAACTTCAAGCCTAATGAGGTCCTCGGCAATCGGCACGAGGTTTTCGCCGGTGCGGGTGAGGACGATAGCGCGGTTGCCCCGGTCGAACAGGGCAGTGCCGATGATAGCCTCCAGTTCCGAGATGCGTTTCGACAGCGTGGACTGCGCCAGGTTCAGGTGCGCCGACGCCTCGATCATGCTCCCGAGCTTTGCGACCCAGTAAAAAGCCTCCGCCTGCTTGACCGTGATTGCCAAGGCGATCCACCCCCGTGACGTGAAGAAAAGTGAATTGAAGTCCGAAAATAATTCGCTTGTCTTCACGTGGTCAATGGAGAACTTTTTTGCAGGGCATACGCCGTTCACGCAACGAAGTTGCTGAGAGCCATGTCGATTCCTGGTCATCGTTTCAACCCGTCCCTGGAGCCGGTTCCCGAGCAGATCCTCGATGGATTCAGGAGTGCGGCCGTCGCGGTCGTGTCCGACAACATGAACCGGCTCCACGGCACCTGTGGACTGAAGCCTTTCCATCGTGGAGGGCGCATGATCGGAACGGCGGTCACGGTCAAGACCCGGGCCGGCGACAACCTGGCCCTCCACAAGGCCTTCGAGATCCTGCGGGCGGGCGACGTCCTCGTGGTTGACGGCGGCGGGGATCTGGGTCAGGCACTGGTCGGCGAGATCATGATGAGCCGCGCCAAGGCCATGGGCGTGGCTGGCTTCGTTCTCGATGGCGCGATCCGCGACGTCGCTGCGTTCGAGGATTCCGACTTCCCGTGCTTTGCCCGCGGCGTGACCCACCGCGGTCCCTACAAGTTCGGTCCCGGCGAGATCAACGTACCTGTCGCTATTGACGGCATGGTGGTCATGCCAGGTGACGTCGTCCTCGGGGATGTGGATGGCGTCGTGACCTTCGACCGCGCGGTCGCTCCCGCGCTTCTGACCCTCGTGCGCCAGCAGGAGCTGCGCGAGGCGGACGCACTCCAGGCGATCAGCGAGGGCCGCTTCGACAACACCTACTTCGCGACACTCAGCGCAGCCGCCAAGGGAGGAGCGTAATGAACACGAGCGCCATCGAACTGTCGGAGCGGATCAGGCGTATCAAGCCGTCGCCCAGCATGGTCGCGCGCGACAGGGCGCGTGCGCTTCGCGCCCAGGGACGCGACATCATCGACCTGACCGCCGGCGAGCCGGACTTCGAGACGCCCCAGCACATCAAGGACGCGGTCGTGGCCGCCCTCGCGGCAGGCGAGACCCGATACACACCCGTGAACGGTACGCCGGCGCTTCGCCAGGCCATTGTCGCAAAGCTCGAGCGCGAGAACGGCGTCCGTTACGGCTTTGATCAGGTCACGGTCGGGACCGGCGCGAAGCAGGTCATCTACAACGCCTTGGTGGCCACCGTCGGCGAGGGTGATGAGGTCATCATCCCCGCACCCTACTGGGTCTCCTATCCCGACATGGTGCTGGCCTGTGGCGGGACCCCGGTGGTGGTTGCCTGCGGGGAGAACGCCGGGTTCAAGCTGTCGGCCGATGCGCTGGAGGGCGCAATCACGCCCAAGACCCGCTGGGTGATCCTGAACTCGCCCTGTAATCCGACCGGCGCCTTCTATTCGCGGGACGAGATGCGGGCCTTGACTGATGTCCTGGTCCGTCACCCCCACGTTGCCTCGATGACGGACGACATCTACGAGCACATCCGCTTCGACGGGACCGACCCGGTCTGCCCAGTGGAGATCGAGCCGCTGCTCAAGGAGCGGACGCTGCTGGTCAACGGTGTCTCCAAGACCTACGCGATGACAGGTTTCCGCATTGGCTACGGTGCCGGTCCGACGGGGCTGATCGGCGCCATGAATACCATGCAGTCGCAGTCCAGTTCCTGCGTCTGCTCGTTGGGCCAGGCCGCCGCCGTCGCCGCGTTGAATGGGGACCAGAGCTTCGTCGCGGAGGCACGCGACGCCTATCGCGCTCGCCGCGACCGGACGGTCGACCTGCTCAACGCCATTCCGGGCATGAGCTGCCGTTCCCCGGACGGCGCGTTCTATGCCTATCCGTCATGCTCGGGATTGATCGGCAGGCGCACACCCGAGGGAAAGGTTCTCGCGACGGATTTCGATGTCGTGATGTACTTCCTCGATGAAGCCGGTGTCGCGATGGTGGACGGCACGGCCTACGGGCTGTCGCCGTACCTGCGCATGTCCATCGCGACGTCGCTGGCCGAACTTGAGGAAGCCTGTGGCCAGCCCCCACGAGGTGGTCCGGTGTCAATGTTAGTGCATGATCGGTCGTGGCGCTACGGCTGGGGTGGCCGGCGGAGTTGGCCGGGGTTGCGCAGCCGGCCATAGCACTGTCTCGGG
>NZ_JBVVAK010000191.1:0-12614 GCF_055792825.1 Microvirga sp. GN3 | reverse complement strand
CGAGGCCCGAACGTTCGACGCGCTCTGGCGAGCGCTCGGCGACATCTGCAATCTCTTCGAACCTCAAGAGTGCTGGAACTACCTCAAGGCTGCCGGATATGCGTCCGTGTAATCGTCCGATGCTATAGAGGAAGCCGTGCTCCAGGCGGCTGGTCACCTGCAAATTCGAGAAGGCTGAGGCGGCAGGGGGAAAAGTTCGTCAACACCCTTGTGCCCGGCGAAGAGCATCACCGATCGGAGGCGACCATTTTCATTATGCGCATTCGCAAGATCGCTGCCTATCACGGCATGTGGACCATCTAAACTTACGCTGACACTCAGCTTCGTACTCAATGAGAAACATAGAACCGATGAAGAAGCGCTGGGGCTCGACATTAGTAATCGAGCGCGCAACGCGGCCTGTCTTGTAGTGACGGTGCGGGAGCGGCCGATTGATGGTTGAAGTAAGTTGCCGCCGTACGCTGATCGTTCTCGCTACGCCTTCATGCGGGAAAGTTGCCTGCGGGCAACTTTCCGCCCTCAAAGTGGCTGTGATAATGCGCGCTAGGTCTTGCGCTGGTAAGGATTCGTTTACCTTTAATTCCTTGCTCACGGGGCAGAATCAGGTAAAGGTCACGAAACTTAACGTTATTGTTAGCCGGAAGCGTATCAACGGATTGCCATCGTGACATCACTCGCGACGCTCAAAAAAACTAACCCGAATACGGCCATCCAGAAGCTCGTCGGCGCACACGCGCGCGAACTCTCTGAGAAGCTGCAAGCTCATCGGCTAAAGCTGTTTCCCCCGACCGCCAAGAAAACGGTGAGGAGGTTCACGTCGAGCGAGGTCGCGGACCTGCTTGGCGTCGACCCCGGCTATCTTCGGCGCATCAATCTTGAAGGCAAGGGACCGCAACCGGAGGTGACTGGCGGCGGCCGCCGTTTATACACAGTCGAAGATCTCGCGGCGCTGCGTGCACTTTTAGATGAGGGCGCAAAGGGCGGTCGCCGCTACCTTCCTCATCGTCGCCCTGGTGAGCACCTCCAAGTCATCTGCGTGGTTAATTTCAAAGGTGGTTCGGGCAAGACCACGACCACCGCTCATCTGGCGCAGCATCTCGCGCTTCACGGTTATCGGACCCTCGCAATTGATCTTGATCCTCAGGCGTCGTTGTCCGCCCTTCATGGTTATCAGCCCGAATTCGATGTCGGCGAGAACCAAACCTTATATGGCGCGATCCGCTATGACGCTCAGAAACGGCCTATCTCAGAGATCATCCAGCAAACCTACTTTCCGAATCTCGATCTTATTCCAGGCAACATCGAGCTCATGGAGTATGAGCACGATACGCCTAAGGCGCTCGCTGACAGCCCTGGGCAGGGGCTGTTCTTCACACGACTCGACAGCGCCTTGTCGGAGGTGCAAGACCGGTACGACGTGATCGTGATCGACTGTCCGCCCCAGTTGGGGTTTCTGACTATGACGGCGATGTGCGCAGCAACGGCTGTCCTCGTAACGGTGCATCCGCAGATGCTGGATGTCATGTCTATGTGCCAGTTTCTCATCATGACATCGGAACTGCTCGAGGTGGTGGCGAACGCCGGCGGTAACACGGGCTACGACTGGATGCGCTATCTAGTGACGCGGTACGAACCAGGCGATGGGCCGCAGAACCAGATGGTTTCGTTCATGCGGTCGATGTTCGAGGAACACGTTCTCAATTATCCAATGTTGAAGAGCACCGCGATCTCAGATGCAGGCCTCACGAAGCAAACGCTTTATGAAGTTGGCAGAGAGAACTTCAGCCGGTCAACTTATGATCGCGCCATGGAAGCGCTCAACAACGTTAACGGCGAAATTGAAAGCCTGATCAAACAGGCATGGGGGAGGGCATAATGGCTCGCAAAGGTGTCCTGGCAGACCTGATCGAGAAAAAGTTGCCCGCGGGCAACTCGGACACTGATGGAGAATCCGGAGCCGACAAGCAGACACCGACTGCACCGCCTTTTCAGGGCGCCATAGGGACACGCGGAGCAATCGGGGCGATCTCCCGCTCCATCGCCGGATTGACCAACGCGGCGTCCGATGCCGAGAGGCTGCGCGCGCAACTGACGTCTGGCCATGCAGTCATTGAGCTCGATCCGCTGCTGCTCGATCCGTCGCCAATCGCCGACCGCTTGAACGGGCATGACGTCGGAGAACTGCTTGAGTCTATAAAGGCGTCCGGCCAACAGGTCCCGATCCTGGTCCGACCGCATCCGGAAACGCAAGGGCGCTATCAGATCGCCTACGGCCATCGCCGCGCTCGGGCCCTCGCGGAAATTGGGTACCCGGTCAAGGCCGTCGTCCGCCAGCTGACGGATGAGGAGCTCGTAGTCGCCCAAGGTCAAGAGAACAATGCCCGCCGCGACCTCAGCTACATCGAGAGAGCACTCTACGCCTCACGACTCGAGAAAGCTGGCTATAATCGCGAGACCCTGATGGCGGCACTCGCCGTCGACAAGACGCAGCTCTCGAAACTAATCTCCTCGGTCGCGAAGATCCCAATGGATATCATTGAGGCCATCGGACCTGCGCCTGAGATGGGTCGTAACCGTTGGGTCGCGCTGGCTCAGAAATTCGATGCCGACGATCAGGCCGTCTTCATCGCGCGCAGTGCAATCAGTTCGGCCGATTTCGGAGATGTCGAAACAGACCGGCGCTTCGAGATCATCGAGAAGACCCTCCAGGAGCCGAGGCCAGAGCGCCCGAAGGCCGAGTCCGTTGTTTCAGCTTCAGGTCGGAAGGTCGGTCGGGTTTCCTGTTCCGGGCGTGACCTGAAGATCTCGATTGACAAGAAATTCGACGCCGCGTTCGTGGAATTCCTTGTTTCCAAGCTTCCAATCCTCGCGGACGAATTCTCGAAGGCGAGGAAGAAGGACACGTAGTTATGTAGTGGTGGCAAAGCAAAAAGGCCCACGAAGCGTCAACTTCGAGGGCCTTTCGAACCTCACCAGGGCGGCAAGGCAGTAGTCACGCACTCCTTATGCCATCCCCGAGAATCATGGTCAAGGCACCGATTCGGTGAGCGCTCTCGCTTTGCCCTCGAAAAGGAGGGTAGGGTGCACATTGCATCGACAGGAGGTCGGCGGCTGGTCCATGCCGCTTTGGCCGCGAAGAAGCTTGTCCTAGAGGCGGGCTGTACAGTCACACGTAAAGAACTCTCGGCTGCAGCGCGGAACGCGGAGAAGGCGCTTGGATTGCGTCCTGCACAGCGCTTGGTTCTATCTGACCTCGTCGCCTGCTGGGGTGAACAGGACTGGGAGAAACTGCTGGTTTGGCCCTCCAACGATCGCTTGGTGAGCCGCACGGGGCTCAACGCCCGCTCGATCCGGCGCATCATCGTTCAGCTCACGGACCTCAAGCTGATCGTGGCGAAGGACTCGCCTAACGGCAAACGGTTCGCAATCCGGAATTTCGCGGGCGACATCATCGACGCCTACGGCTTCGATCTCACGCCGATTTACGTCAAGCGAGGGGAGTGGACCGCGATGCTGGCGGAGCAAAAGGTCATGCGTGAAATCCGCAGGCGGGCTTACGGCGAGGTCACAGTGGCCCGCAGAGCCACAGAAGAGGCTCTTAATGCCTTGGCGCAGCATTTTCCAGGCCTCGACCGCTCAGACATTGAAGGCCGGTACAGGGAGCTCTTGAGCCGCACGCCGACACGTTCGATGGCAGAGCTTCCAGGAGGCCTCCTGCTGGACTGGCAGAATCTGAGAAACCTTGCTGAAGAAGCTTTTTATCAGTCCGGCAATGGCGGACTCGGAGTCCAACATAATGAAACAGATAAAGGATCTCCTAGTGAGACTTGTACAAAGGGCTTTACGAAGACTAGGGCGGTTCTGCCTAAAGAGTGGCCAGGGGAGGAGCACCTGTCATCGGAATTGATCCTGGAGGCCTGCCCCACCGTCTCGGACTATGGCCGTCCCATCCGCACCATCGATGAACTCGTCGGGGCAGGGCGCTACCTGCGGGCCTCCCTGGGTGCCCATGAAAGCGCCTGGACCGAGGCCGTTGCCGAAATCGGGCCGGTGAGTGCCGCGGCCGCTGTCATTTACGTCCTGCAGCTCTACGACGATGATGTCTCAAGTGGCTTACAGAAAATCCGCAATCCCGGCGGCTACTTTCGCGCGCTGGTCCGCATGGTCAAATCCGGCAAGATCAACCTTGAGGTCGAACTGCTCGCAATGCGGCGCAGACGCCTGGCATGATGGGTGTTTCATAAGTTGGAACAGGATGTACATGACCAGCGTGACGACCGCCGAGGCCTCGGCATTTATGGAAGACCAAATGCAGTCGGATCCCGGGTTCCCACTGCCTGCATGCTGGAGGCCGAAGTGGTCCTGCGGTTGGCCGACTTCATCCTGACGCCGTCTGGTGCGGGGGCGACAGCCAGCGCGTCAAAAGGGCATGCATCCGAGTCGTCCTCGTGCCTCAACATTGCGCCGGATCAGGGCTGATCCTTTAGCGAGGACCTGCTTTTAAGGCTTCAATTCGAGCTTTGGTTACCTTTAGCTCTGCCATTACGGGTAAGTTGGCAGTGCTTGACCAGTATCGGTCCCACTAGCGTGGTTTATTGAACAAATCTTGCGTCCCCTTGTGCATTGATTGATACGTCTTAAACTGATCGTTTGAAAACGCTTCTCAAGCCACTTTATTAACCCATTGGGGAAGGAAGGACTTCCCACAAGCCTGTCGAAATGGCTTAAAACAAGGGCTTCTGGATCCATTCAGCGCCTTCGGTGCTCGTTAAGGCAGCTCCAGAACGGTTCGCTAGCCACACCGCTCTCGATCTTTGCGGATGCCGGGCTGCAGAGTGCACAAAAGTCCATCTTCCATCGTAGCAATCGCTTGCTTTGCTTCTTCCTGCTCAGCTATAGCACCTTAGATCAAGAACTTAGCTTGAGGACGCAAGCGTGGCTTTCGGAAGCAGGGGAGGGGTGTTCGACGACGAGGAGCGGCTGATCCCCCGCACTTACGATCTGCCAGAGCTGCCGTGGGAGAGCATCGCCGGACGGCTGGAGGCGATCACGATCAGCATCCTCCGGTTCGACGCTCGGCTGGAGGCCTCCGGGCTTGCCGCTGGTTGGCAGTCGCGCTGCGACATGACCGAGGCGGTGCGCGCTCTCATTCTCGACGGCCACTTGGTCGATGTCGGTGACCTGGTGCTGCACGATGCCGGCATGGATGTGCGCCATCCCACCCACGAGCTCACCCGCGCCGCCGCGGCTCTCAAAGCGCGCCGCACCGCCCTGGCCCGCAAGCCGCCGTGGCCCTTGTCGATTGACGGCCTGGCCGCCCTGCGTGGTCTCGGCGGTGTGGCCGACGACACGAGCGTCCGCTCGAAAGGGGAAGAAGCCGAACCCGGACGATGAGGAGGCGTATCCAGCCTTTGCCAACGATGCCGATCCGTGGCAGGCGCATTTTGCCGAGATCGATGCCCTGCTGGAGCGCACCAACCAGGTGCTCGCCGGCGAGACCCCGCTGCGCAAGCGCCGCTCGCACCTGGTCTATGATCCGGATCAGGATGAGGCCGAGGCCGAGGACCTGTGGCTCGAGGTGGTCAGGCGCACCAGCCCCTGGCCGGCGGTCGCCGCCGCAGCCGTCGCCTGGAATGCGTGGCTCGATCTCAACCTCTACACCCGCCTGCCCTGGCTTGGCCTGATCATGGCCGCATCGATCCTGCGTGCCCGCGGCCTGACCAGCCATCTGCTGCCCTTGGCGGCTGGGTTCAAGCAATCCAGGTTCCGGCCGCAGGGCAGGGAAGGCGCGCGCGAGAAACTGGAGGGCTTCTGCCAGATGCTCGAGGAGGCGCTGAGCCTCGCCCACAAGGACCTTGATCGGCTGATCCTCGCCCGCGAGCTAATGAGCCGGGTCACCAGGGAGTGCCGCAGCAACTCGAAGCTGCCGGGGTTGGTCGAGCTGTTCCTGTCGCGGCCGCTGGTGACGGGGCCGCTTGGGGCCAAGCTCTTGCAGGTCACGCCCAAGGCGGTCGATCTGATGCTGGCCCAGCTTGGAGGGGCGCTGCCGCGTGAACTCGCCGGCCGCACCCGCTACCGCGCCTGGGGCATCGTCTGAGGCACAAGCCCTGTCAGCCTGGCTTACCTGTGGTGATCTACTGCGTGCCCGGCGGCTGGATGAACGGCACATCGGTCGGGATGGCCGGTTCTGGCCTATCGGACATGGGGTCATACCGTTCGCTGATCGCCCTTTGACAAGCTAATCATCGATGCTGCGTTCCGCGAAACACCTGAGGCGGTTGCAGCAGGCTCAGATGCCCGCGGGACTAGGGTGAATGAGCGAGGGCACGTCGCCTCCCGTAGCGGGCAAGCACAGCGTGGTGCCGATTGGTGTAAGTCTAAGCCGCCAATTTCCTCTGCGAAGCTGTGACCTGGAACAGATAGTAGCCGTTGAACCGCACGCCGACAGAAGCAGCCCGATCCTCAAACCCTGCTGGTGCCATGTCTGCCGCATTGAGAGGGCGCTCGAACGTCCAGTCTTCCGGGACAAGGAAGCTGGGAACAGGGTGGTGTTCGGGCACGGCACACAGGAGGTCAGGCCGCTGCTTATTGCGGAACAGGTTGTAGGTGCAATCGCGTGCGGATGGTCTGGCAGAAACCAGCAGCGGAATGGACATCATGGGTATCCCCTGGAGGCTGCGCTCTTGTAAGGTGTTGTTTCAGAGCGGCTGTCGCAAGCTTTACAAGACCCAGACGAGATTTTGTATCATCCTCACGAGGTATACGAGGATGAGAGACGATGCATCCGAATGAGGCTTCATCCCGCCTGCATCAGCAGCTCGCAGGGTGTGCAGAGTTCCAGGATCGTTCATTGAGGTCGGGCGCCATCGTCCCCATGTCAAGAGGAATGAACGACATTGCCATAGCGGCCGAAGTGCCCATCCAGATGGCTACTGACGGCCGGTTGCGGCGCGTCGGTGTCGAAATCGAGTTCCTCGGCCCGAGCGCTCATGGTGCGGCCTTGGCCCTAGCGCGTGATCTAGGCGGAGCCTGTGTGACGGTCGATCCGCATGCCTTTAAGGTCACCGGCACTCGTCTTGGCGACCTGTTGATCGAAACCGACTTGCGGCACGTCCATCCTGACCGACATCCGGAGCTCGGCTTGAGGCTCGACCGCCGTGTGGCGGCATGGCTCGGTACAGTGGTCAGCCCTTTCGTCCCGCGGGAGCTCATCACCACCCCCATACCCATCGCCCGGCTCTCGGAGATGGACGCGGTCGTGGCTAGCTTGCGGGCTGCGGGAGCGCATGGTCGCGGGGCTGTGCTGTGGGACTCGCTTGGTCTCCACTTCAACATCGATCCACCGCGCCTTGATGCGGCAACAGTGACGGCCTTTCTTGAGGCCTTTCTCCTCGTCAGCGACGAACTCCGGCCGGAGATCGCGCACGGGAGCGTTCGGCGTGCTCTCGTCCTTCCGCCCGACTACCCGCAAGCCTACAAGCGACGCGTGCTCGATCCGGACTACTGGCCCGACCTAGCGCAGCTGACGACAGATTATCTTGCGGCGAACCCGACCCGAAAGCGGGCGCTCGATCTGCTGCCGCTTCTCACCCACTTCGATGAGGAGCGGGTGCGTTCGGTTCTACCGCATGAGAAGATCGGCTCCCGGCCGGTGTTTCACTACCGGCTGCCGCAGGCCTACCTGAGCGATCCCACCTGGAGCATCATGCCGGACTGGGAGCGCTGGTTGAGCGTCGAGCGTCTCGCGATGAACCCCGACCAACTTACCAGGATGGGCAAGGCTGCCCTGAGCCAAAAAAGCCGGTGAGCGGTTCGGCAATGTTCGTGTGGCGAGGCCCAGCCCATCGATGATCGCTCGTCGAACATTTGCCTTTTAATCAGAGGGTCCTGGGTTCAAGGCCCAGCGCGCGCACCACCTCAAACCTTAACTGATCAGCGGAACTGCCTACTTCATCGCTGCGGTCTCGTGGACGATCTGCTGTCGCAGAACGCCAGGGTAACAGCAATCGAGACTGAAGCGTTGCGCCCCAGTGGCACGGGAGCGCCCATCGCGGTGCATAACTGCAACGATGCCTCCGGCACGATCGTGGTGTGCCGCAACACGCCGCGAACCTCGTCTTATCGTGGCGCTGCTAGGCGCAGGAACAGTTTCATGGTTGAATGAATGCTCCAGTGCACTCAATGGGTCGCCTGCCTCCTTGGGAGGTTTGCATGAACCGTCGCGACTTTATCCGCTGCTTGGGCACGCTCGCGCTCACGATGGGTTCGTCAGGACCAAGGGGACAAACACCATCCCGGATGTTTCGCGTCGGCACGCTCAGCCCTGGCACACCGATGACCGAGAGCGTCTACGGTCCAGCGCTGGTCCGCGGCCTCGCCCAGCATGGCTACGTGCTCGGGCGCAATCTGATCATCGAGACCCGAGCGGCCGAGGGGCATCTCGAGCGCCTACCCGGGTTAATTCACGATCTCATCACGAACAGGGTCGACGTGATCGTCGTACAGGGCTATCCGCCCGCCCTCGCGGCCAAGCAGATCGGCACCCTCCCGACGGTTGTTCTCGGCGGAACAGGCGATCCGGTTGCCACAGGCCTAATCGCGAGCCTCGCCCGGCCCGGAGGCACTATCACCGGCATCTCGGACGTCTCCGTCCAGCTCTCGCCGAAACGCTTGGAACTCCTGAAAGACCTGACGCCGACGCTGAAGCAGGTGGCGATGCTGTGGAACGCCAACGACTTGGGCATGACGCTCCGGGTCCGGGAGTCCGAACAAGCGGCAAAGGCGCTCAACCTCAGCGTACAGGCCCTCGGTGTGCGTGAGCCGAACGACTTCGCTGCAGCGTTTGCCGCCATGACCCGCCAAATGCCTGACGGCATCCTCATGGTGAGTGACTCTCTCACCCTTCTGAACCGGCGCCGGGTGTTCGAGTTCTCGGCCGCTCACCGCCTGCCGGCCATCTACGAGTTCGAGTCTCTTGTGCGTGATGGCGGGCTGATGTCGTACGGACCGGACCAAAGCGGAAGTGCCGAGCGCGGGGCGGCGTTGGTAGACCGCATTCTCAGGGGTGCAAGTCCGGCCGAGCTACCGTTTGAGAATCCGACACGCATCACCTTCGCGATCAATCTGAAGACAGCGAAGAGCCTTGGGATCACCGTGCCGCCAACGCTGCTGGTGCAGGCTGACGTGCTGATCGAATAAGGCATCCGTGGTTCAGCCAGAACTCGCAGGACAGGCTGGATCAGGGGGATTTCACGTTACTGTAAATCAGCATCGTCGCCAATCGTGACCCAACCGAATTTCCATTCTGTGTGGCTAGCCCAAGGGGTTGCGCCTCCCTCGCGAGGCGGACGATCTTTGGTGCCGATCCACACTCTTGACGAGCAGGTGCGCGGGCCAGACATTGGCTCGATGGCCCAGCCCGGCTCTCATCGATGGTACCGTTATGACGATCGACATTGACCATCTGACCGAGGCCGAGCTGATCGATCTCAACCACCGCATCGTCGAGCGCCTGCGCTTTCTCGACCAGATGCGCGCTCATGTGGAGATGCTGGAGTTCAAGATCGGGGACCGGGTCAGCTTCCAGCCTCCCGGTCACGGTCATCTTGAGGGCATGCTGACGCGCTACAACACGAAGACCGTGACGGTGATCACCGACACCGGGCAGAGGTGGAACGTCTCGCCCGCCGTCCTCAGCAGGGTCAAGCCAACCAAAGACACCAACACGGCTGGATCCAACGTGGTTCCCCTGAACAAGCGCTGATGCGGCTCGGGTGTGCGCGGATTGACAGCGGGGATGGCATGGGATCACCATCTGCCGTGGGGGCTCGCCAGGAGGTTTGGCGGCCATGGATCATTTCGACCCTATCCTGAACTGGAAGCTGAAGCAGGGCTCACACACCTTTCCCGGCCAGGACGGCGGCACCTGCATCAACGAGGCGGCCATTGTGGCAGCCGGCTTCCCGTACCAGCCCGTGCGCTCGGTCGAGGACATGCCGGGGTGCTTCTCACGGCCGATCTGCCGCTTGGCCATGCAGCTGAACGACGGGGCCTCCGATGAGGAGCGGCAGCACCTGCGGCCGTTTGTGACCCGCCTGGCCTGTGCCGACACGCCGATGGTGGAGCGCGAGCGGGAGGCCTACATCGCCGCGCGCATGCGTTGGCGGTTGCCGTTGCGGGAGGGCATGAAAGTTCTTGAGGGGGCGCTGGCGATTGGCCGCCAGGCAGACGTGGGAGCCCCCGAGGAGGTGAGGGCCTGGATGGAGGATGTTCAACAGCAGGCCGCGACGCCCACCTCGGTCGATGAGCATCCGCTGTTCGCCAAGATCCACGGATGGCTCGTCGGGATTGTTTAGGCCTCTGGTTCAGAGTGGTTGCTGTCTTCGGATGGTGGGATATGCGAACCGCCGTCCGACCCCGGCACTGATCTGTTGGGGGGCGGGGAACACCACGCTGATCCTGCTCGCCTGCCCCACCTCCGTCCGTCATGCGGCCCCGAGAGGATGATGCGGGGCCATCGTCGCCTGGAACCGGGAAGGTCGGATCACATTCAATCCCGAGCGTGGACCACCGCTCTTTCGCACCATTCGGCCCATCTGTGATATCTTGAAAGACAAAGGCCGTCGTGCCTGTGCGTGCCACGCAAGCTCTCGCCCGAGGAGGCGAGAGACGACAAACACGCAACTGACGGGGCGCCTAAAAGGAGGAACCCATGAAAGTCAGTGAAGTCATGACACAGGATGTGCGCTTGATTGAGCCAACCCAAACCCTTCGGGATGCAGCCCGGCTGATGGCCGAGCTGGATGCCGGCATCCTGCCGGTGCGCGACGGTGATCGTCTGGTCGGTATGATCACCGACCGGGATATTGCCATTCGGGCGGTGGCCCAGGGTCGGAGCCCTGACACAGCCGTCCGGGAAGTAATGACGGACGAGGTCCTGTACTGCTTCGAGGACGATGACACCAACGCGGTCGAGCGCAACATGGCCGACATCAAGGTCCGGCGCCTGCCGGTGCTCAACCACGACAAGCGGCTCGTCGGCATCGTCTCGCTCGGCGACCTGGCGGTGAAGGACAAGGCTGCCAAGGTCGGCGCCGCGATGGCCGGCATCTCGCAGCCGGGTGGCCAGCACAGCCAGTCCGGCGGGCTGCATTCCTGAGGCTCAGCGGGAATGTCCGCCAGACGATCGCCCTGAGATCAAGCTCCGCCCGGAGGGGCGAAAAGCCAGATGATCATTTGACGGGTAACGCGCACAGGTGAAAGCGCTGGTCCGATGACAGCCGGGCCAGGCGCCGTGCGATGGTCCGGCCATCCCGGAGCCGCCAGGCCACTGGCGGACTCCGTGACCGTCCAGCAGTTGTCCTCGGAGGGGATGGCAATCGCGGTCGCTGCAATTGAAGGCTGGATACCAATCGTGGGCGAGTACGGCCGAAGAACCGAGCAGGAGTGGAGCCAAGGCGAGCAGCCATCGCGAACGATGGACCATGGCGGGGTCTCCATGGGAGGACCCGATAATACTGAGAGGAGGCCGATGTTCGCCATGGTCCCCAATACTGTACCTCCCCACGGTGTTCATTTGCTGTAGCGGGTGCACCTGAGCACCCGCGGGCCCTGGAAGAGGATATGTCGGGAAGACCATAGATGAGGGTCTCGGACCATGCCCAGCTTGGACCTAATGACCGAGCCCGAGTTGATCGCGCTTCTTCATCAGCTTGCCGATGATTGCGCCAGGCTTGATCGGCGGATCGCGTATGTGCTCCAGCGGCAGCGGTTCGTCCAAGACCCGCGTGATACCGCCGCGGCGGCGGGGGAGGAGCGGACGTTGCTGGCCGAAATGAGCCGGCTCATGGATCGGATGCGGGCGATCGAAGGTCACCTGAGGCGAGTGAGGGGCCAACTGCGTCCCCTCCAGCCCCATGGATCGCTGGTCGGCTGATCCAACCGGCCACGGTCAACTGGGAGACCTGCTGATGACCTTCGAGATCGATCCGCTGATCGCCTTGGGCGTGGTCTTAGCCACCGCCACGACTGATGCGGCTTACGTGTTCTTCAACGCCGCCGTAGTGGCCCGGCACCGGGTCCGGGCGGCGAACTGGAATGCCATCTGGTACCTGCTCTCGGCCTTCGCGGTCATCAGCTACACGGAGCATGCAATCTACGTCGCCTTTGCAGCTCTCGGTTCCTGGATCGGCGCGTTCGTATCGATCACCTGGCTGGTGCGGATCCCGCGAGTAAAAGCCTGATAGAACGAGGCTGCGAGGTCGACCGCCATCCACAGGCGTGAGCTATGGCATCTCAACAATTGTTGGGCGCTGAAGATCTCAATTTGGCACCACTCAGAAGCCGACCAGCCTTCAGAGGGGCAGACAGGATCGGGCCTTCATCGCTCGCGATTGTCGGTGTCGCGCCGGCGATTGCGAATGCCGTGTTCCACGCGACCGGCAAGTGTCAATCAGCTTGCAAGTTTGACCCTCGATCAGCATCCAATTCTGGCTCTGACGCAGATTTGGTGCAGCAGTCGTCGTGACGTGTCATTCGGCTCCAACCAATCTGGCTTGCAGGAGGTCGAGATGGCCTCTGCCGTACATCTGACGCTTCACGAGCTTGAGTTTCGT
>NZ_JBVVAK010000190.1:0-12851 GCF_055792825.1 Microvirga sp. GN3 | reverse complement strand
CGATGTCGATGCCAAGGGTGGCAACTTGCTGAAGCGGAGCTTTGGGCATGGCTCAAGTCCTCGTGCTGGGCGCCCCAGATGAAGGGTGCGCCGGTAAGCACGGCCGGTCCATCCCATTAGCGGACATTCACCGCGTACAGGATGCAGGATAGACGAATGGCGTGTGGTTCTCGACGATCCCATGCGCTTCCTCGAGGGTGTTGTTTCGTCAGAGTAGTCGGGCGACGGCCGGTGCCTCGCGCCGGCCTCTCAAGGTGTACCGGCACACCGAATGGGCCGAGACAGATGTACCAATGGCCTCAAGCACGGCCTCGCTCGCAAATACACTCAGCCGCCTTTTTGCACCCAAAGTAAGATTGCATGTCGCGGGTCAAGGCACGTCTGAAGTCCGTGCTCCAAAAGGTAAAGCAGCCGGCTGCTCATAGGCTGCTGTCACCGGTGCCGGCTCCGTGGGTTGTGCGCACAGGCCTGCCACCTGGATCAGGCCGAACCCGTACGTCGGATCCCACCCGGGCTTCCCAAGGTCGCGAGTGCGCGCTTGCAGACGGGACTGAACCACGTTGGAGTCCAACGTGGGATTGGACGCGAACAACAGGCTTGTTGCGGCGGACACGAAGGGGACGGCATAGGATGTGCCTGTCTTCAGGGCACCGCTGCCCTTCGACGATGCTGTCCAGATATTCACCCCGGGCGCAGCTAGGTCGACATATCCGCCTTGCGTGGCGCGCCGGTACACATTCAGTTCCTGATCCACTGCTGTTACCGCGATGACCCCAGGATAGGCGGCCGGATATGACGGTTCTGCGCCGGGACCATTGTTTCCCGCGGCCGCGACGACTACGATGCCCTTGGCCTGGGCTGCCTCAATGGCTTTCTGGAGGACCTCATTCGGCGGGCCTGACAGGCTCAGGTTCATGACCTGCACACCACGCTCGACCAATGCCTCAACGCCGGCCACAAGGGACATCACGTCCGTCCGATCAGCAGTGCCGCCGTCGCGGTAGAAGGCATCGACCGCGACGATCTTCGCATCTGGCAGGAGACCAGGCGTTTGGCTCCCTTGCCGTCCGACAAGGAGGGCCGCAATCGCGGTGCCATGATCCTGCAAGGAGGCGTCAGCATGGGATGCTGGAGGTGGCAAAACCTCGATCGCCTGGTCCTTCAAGGCTTCGTGCTCGAGGTTGATGCCCGTATCGATCAGGCCGATGAGAGGCGTCGGGCCGCACTGAGCTGCGTCGGACACTGACCAGTTCACGAGAGCAGTCGCCCTGCACTCAAGGCCAGTGCACGTATCCACGCCCTCATCGAGATAGTAGTAGTGATCGAAATCCGCTGAAGCCCGAGCATCGACCTGACGGACCGCTTGCCGGGCCTGCGTCAGGGATGCGCCTTGGGGAACGCGCAGCCTGACCACCTGCTGGACGACCCGGCCTTTCGTCTGGGTTTCGACGTGAAAGCCTTGAGCGGTCAGCTTGGTCAGATCGTCCCGGGACAGGCCCGACGCCAGGATGGAGCTCGTGGATTGCCGCGGCTTGGGGCGTGGGTCGACGGCATCGGGCGCACTGGTGAGAGTACTGGCGGTTTGCACGGACTCTGCCTGGGCTGATGCCTGTGAGGTCGTCTGCGTCGACGCGCCTGCTTTGGAGCCCACCTGGGATGCGCTCGAAGTCTGCTGATCCGATGTGGTCACCACGCCTTGACTCGTCGGCATCGGATGGGTGTTCGCCGATGCCGGAGCTGGCGCCGAGCTCCCAATGGGCTCGGGGGATGCCGGGACTGTGCTCTGGATCGTCGGCGTTGGGCTGGTGGCACTAGCCTGCGCAGTCTCCGTCTGGGTTGAAACCTCCGATGTTGCCGGTGTCGGCGAGGTTTCCTGCTCGGATGCAGAAGCTATGCTCTCGCTCGTTGAGGCTGGGCCGGTCGGAGCGTCTGCTTGCACAGGCCCTGACTCGGCTGAACCCTGTGATGTTGTCGGCACCTCGGCGACGGCTTGTGGTTGGTCCGCAGGCTGGTCGGGTTCCGTGGCCATGACCTCGCTCGTGAGGGCCGGGGTATCCTCTGGAGCTGGACTTGATGATGCCTGCTCAGGCGTAGGTACTGAGGCCTGGCTGGTCGGGGTCGAAGTGGTCGAGGAGGCTTGTTGTGCAGTCTCCGTCTCGGCTGTTTCTTCGGAGCTCGTGGGGGCCGGGGAGGACTCCGGAGTTTGGCTCGATGATGTCTGATCGAGCGTGGATACTGAGGCTTGGCTCGTCGGGGTGGAGCTGGTGGACGAGCCTGCTTGTACAGCCTCCGTCTCGGCTGTTTCCTGGGAATTCGTCGTGGCCGGCGAGGGTGCCGGGGCAGGGCTCACCGTTTGCTCGTCAGGTGTAGCGGCTATGTCCTGGCTCGACGGGGCTGGACTGGAGCTCACCGGAGCCGGAGAGATTGTGGAGGGCTGTGTCTCTGTCGACAATTCGGCCCCGGGGACCGCATCCTGGCTCGTCGGGGTGGAGCTGGTGGAGGCGTCTGCCGGTACCGTCTCTGTCGTGCTAGATGGCTGCGATTTTTCCTGCGCCGGGGTGGGCGCTTGCGTCTCGCTCGCCGGCGTCGAGCTGGCACTTGCCGATGTCGGAGAAGCCGTAGGAGCCTGATCAACTGCCTGCTCTGATGCGGGGGATGAGCTCTGGCTTATCGGAGCGGAGCTAGCGGGAGCATCTGCCTGTGCGGCCTGCGTCTCGGCTGGATCCTGTGAAGTCGCAGACGTCGGAGCGGCTGATTGAGCGGACGCGTTGGCAGGGTTCGCAGTTGGTTGGTCGGGCATCGCGGCGGTGTCCTGGCTCAGTGGTGTTGAGCCAACGGAGGCACCTACTTCTACCTTTGCCTGGGTTGGTTTCGTTGATGTCGCAGATGGTTGAGTGGCAGCTTTTGTCCGACCGGACCTTTGCTGGTCAGATTTGGCGGTCTTGCCCTGTCTCGTCGCGGTTGGACTGGCGATCGCCTGTGCCTTCGGGCTGCCGCGTTGGCTTTCGCTGTTACCTGCCTTGCTTGTCTTGGCGAAGCTTCCCGTGCCGCTCGCAGAGGTAGTCGTGTCACCAGCCTTCGGGGCACCGTTGGCTCTCTGCGCTCTAGCCTTATCCTCGCCAGCTTTACCCTTGCTGGATCCTGCGCTGGCGGTGCTGCCGGCTACGCTGCCGTCTCCTCTCGTCCTCGTGCCGCTGTTCCCGCTAGCGTTACTGCTCTTGCCTCCGGCTTTGCCGCCTTTGCCGTCAGCATTGCTGCTGCCCTGAACCGAGCCGACGCCACTAGGACTGCCTTTCGAGGTCCCTTTGCTTCCGCCGTTGCTTTTACCGTTGCCCAGACCAGACCCGGCTTCGGCCGCGTCGGATCCCATGCTGCCGCGGGCACTCGTGTTTCCGCCCCGTGCGCCGTCGGTCTTGTCTGGCCCCTTGCCGCCTCGTCCTTTGCCGCTCCCGCCGTTGCCTGACTTTCCATCACCGGAGCCTGCGGACGAGTTGCTTCCCGAGCTGCCTCCTTTGCCCTGGCCTTGGGAGTTTCCTCCAGCATTGCTGTTACCGGCACTCGCCCCCGCGTTTGTGCCGCCTCCGTCACCGCGTTGACCTTCGGAGGGTCCGCCGCTTTGGCCACCCTGGCCAGGGTTGCTTTTGCCCCCGCCTTGACCGTTACCTCGCTCTCCGCCCTTGTTGCCCGCACCTGGGCCACCTGCGCCTGCATTGCCTCCGCCCGGGCTCCCTCCAGGTGAGCCAGCCTTGCCGCCGCCGGCATTCCCGTTTCCACCTTCTGTGCCGCCTGCGTCGCCGGACCTGCCATCGCTGCCTTTCCCGCCGCGCCCCCCATCGCCACCACCTTTGCCGCCCTGACCGCCTTTCCCGCCTCCATTGCCGTCGCCGCCGCCGCGGCCTCCACCCCCATCGCCCCCGGAACGGTCACCGCCCTTGGCGAAAGCTGCGCCATCCAGGATGGGCAAGCTGGAGCTATGGCCGAGGTCAAGTTGAACCCGCAGGGGGAGAGCGGCAGCGGTGCTTGCTACCGCAATGAGGATATGTCGCCACCAGCGTGCCATGATTACCTCATGACGGCTTCAATGCCCGGCTTCGCAAATTGCAGCGCGGCAAGGTGATGAACATTGGCCGGCTCGTTGGTGCGCCGCATGAAGCGCTGAAAATGCGACCTCTACCATATCCGAGATGAGTGAAAGCGATCTAATCACTTTATGTGTCAAGCGATAAGCTAAGCAGTAATTCGACTGTACTTTAAGTAGTGTGGGTGGGTGCCTTCGCTTTCCTGCCTACCGACAGCTTTTGGCACCCCTGAGACGTAAGCACTTGGTCCGCTTCGGCGGTCATGAGCCGACGTTCGTTGGGCGGCCGGAAGGTGAAAGGTTGACCCGAAGGCGACCTTAGAACACGGACATACTCGCCCAGTTGACAGAGGAATCGTAGGGACATCTACTGAGGCCATGGGGATCGCGATCTCCCCACGAGGCGGCATGCCCAAGCATCGCGTCCTGTTTTCGAAGGGGACGCCGCATGCCATCAACCAGCACCATTGAAGCCGACCCTCGCTCCGAGGCGGGCGTCCGGATCCCTTCAAACCAACGTCCATCGCCGGACATCAGGCGGGTTCTCGTGGCTCGATCCCTGCGGGCGTTCGGCGATGGCTACGTGGCGATCCTGTTGCCGGTGCATCTCTCGCATCTCGGCTACGATGCCTTCGGGGTCGGTCTCCTCTCGACCGCCTCCTTGCTGGGCTCGGCCCTGCTGACGCTTGCCCTCGGGCTCGTCGCCTACCGGATCCCACGGCGTCCGGCCCTGCGGGCTGCGGCCCTCCTGATGGTGGCGACCGGGTTGGGATTTGCCGGGATCGAGGCGTTCTGGCCGCTGCTCGTGATCGCCTTCGTCGGCACGCTCAATCCATCCGGCGGCGACGTCAGCGTCTTCCTGCCGCTCGAGCACACCGTCCTCTCGCATGTCGTCGCCGACGAGGACCGGACGGCGGCGTTCGCCCGCTACAGCTTCGTCGGTGCCTTCTTCGGCGCCCTCGGGGCTCTATCCGTCGGCGTGGTCGACTGGCTGGCACTGGTCGTCGCGCCGGAAACGACGTCGGCCGTTCTCTTTGGCCTCTACGGCCTGCTGGGACTGATCACGTTCCTGCTCTACCGCCACCTTTCGCCTCAAGTCGAAGCGGGCACGGACGCCCCGCCGGCACCGCTGGGTCCTTCGCGCGGGATCATCTATCGGCTGGCGGCCCTGTTCTCGGTCGACGCCTTCGGCGGCGGCCTCGTCTCAACGCCCTGCTCACGATCTGGCTCAGCGAGCGGTTCGGCATCGGAATCGCCACCATCGGGGCCATCTTCTTCGTGACCAGCCTGTGCTCCGCCGTGTCGTACTTCGCGGCGGTGCCACTGGCCAAACGGTTCGGGCTGATCAACACAGTGGTGTTCACGCACCTGCCGTCGAGTCTCTTCCTGATCCTGACCGCCTTCGCGCCGACGATCTGGACCGCCTTCGGGCTGTTGATCCTGCGGAGCCTGCTGTCGCAGATGGACGTCCCGACCCGGTCCTCCTACGTCATGGCGGTGGTCCGGCCGGAGGAGCGCCCTGCCGCCGCGAGTGTCACCGCCGTGCCCCGCAGCCTCGCCTCGGCCGTCGCCCCGCTCCTGTCCGGTTGGCTGCTGACCGTCTCGCCGTTCGGCTGGCCGCTCGTGCTCGCCGGCACCCTGAAGGCGGTCTACGACCTGACGCTGCTGCGGCAGTTCTCGGCCATCAAGCCGCCGGAGGAATGTTGATGCGGATGCGGCCGGCGTTTCCGGATTTCGTTGACCCACATCGCGATCTCCGAAGCCGTGCCCGCGCACGAGGGGCACTCGTCAATGATCTCGTGGGCGCGTTCGATAATGTGGTCGAGCAGGGCAGCGCCAGAAGCTAACCGCATGGTGACTCCAAGTGGCTGTCGAGGCTGCCGTCACTTCGGCTCGATGCTCTGGTCGCCGCCTGGCGTGCCCGGAGGTGGAATGACAGGCGTGGTGCCAGGATTCGGAACCGGTGGGCGGACGGTCATGTCGGGGGCAATGGTGGCGGGCGGACGGATCACGCCATCGGTACGATTCAGCTTATCGCTGAGCGGCTCGGGCGAGCGGCCGACCGACCCGGTGGAGCGGGGATCCTGTGGCCCGGTGCTCTCGGATTTGAGGGTCTCGGAGGTCTGAGGCTGGCCCTGCGCTTGTGCCGAGGGTATCGTGCCGGCGACCCCGTTAGCGATGACGATCGCAGTCAGCAGAAGCTCTCTTGGTGCGAGGCGCATGTTTGCCCCCTTAACCTAGGTTAAGCTCTGCTCTCCAACGCGGCCTCACCGGCCACCGTTCCCCCTGATCCTCGTGGCAGATCAACTCGCGGGTCTCGAGGCACAGAGGCTGAACCTAGTGCTTGGAGTTCGTCTGGGCCTCGACGATCTCGCTCACGGCCCACTTCTTGGCCCCGACGGCGACGCCTCCTTTGGGCCGCTCTTTCTTGGGCTTCTTCGCCTCACGATTCCCATGCTGTTCCCGGTGTGCCAAGGCGAACCCTTTCGACATCTCATGGATGTCTCAGCAATTTACTCCGCTCCACATACCACGCCACCACACCTGGGCTTCAGCGGGTTCCCGTGTTCTACCGCCTGCGTCTCCACACCCCGAGCCAGGCCGAGCGGGCCTGGTCCTCGGCCGCCTGGAGCTCCTCCGGCGCATCCGGCGTCGCGCGTCCGCCACCTGCGGCCAGGATGATCGCGGAGAGATTGTAGTTCCCGATCCGGCAGCGCTGGACCCCAGGAGTGTCGCTTGCAGCACAGATCACCTCGCGCCGCCGCAGGAACCGGGCGAGCTGCCGGGCCAGATTGCCACGCTCGCCTTGGATGCCCTCCAGGCGAAGGACCGTCCCACGGATGCTCAAGGTCCCGGTATCCAGCACCTCCGGAACCCCGCGCACGAGGTCGACTCCTGCGGCGGCCGGGACAGGATCATTCGTAAGGGTGGCAGCCACCTGGGCTGCCGGAGCCTGGCGCTTGTCCTTGGCAAGCAGAGGTGCGGCCCGGCTGATGAAATCCCGCCAGATCTCCGCCGGCAGATCGCCGCCCACCACCTTGTTCATGGGCGCGTTGTCGTCGTTGCCGACCCAGACCCCGACGATGAGATCCGGCGTGAAGCCGACGAACCAGGCATCGCGGTATTCCTGTGTGGTGCCCGTCTTGCCGCCCACCGGCACGTTCGGGAGGCGTGCCGCCTTGCCGGTTCCCTCGCGCACCACCGCTTGCAGGAGGTCGAGCATCGCCGCTCGGCTATCCCCAAGCCCTTCTGTGCGTGCTCCGGTGCCCGGGCGGGTGAACAGGGCCTGCTGTGTTGAACCCTGGATCGAGCGAACGGTGTACGGCTCAAGAGCCAGGTTGCCGGTGGCCACTGCCGCATAGGCGCGGGTCATCTCCAGCAGCGTCACCTCGGCGGACCCGAGCGCCAGGCTCGGCACGGCGGGCAGTTCCGACTGGATGCCCAAACGCTTGGCCGTCTCGATCACCGCCGGGATGCCGACCTCGTCGGCGAGTTGCACCGCGACGGTGTTGATCGATTGGGCGAAGGCATTGCGCAGACTGACGGGCCCGCGGAAGCGCCCATTCGCGTTCTGCGGCTCCCAGTCGCCGAGCTGGGTTGGACGGTCGACGACCATCGACTGGGGATCGTAGCCCTTCTGCATCGCCGCGAGATAGACGAAGAGCTTGAACAGCGAACCGGCCTGCCGCCGGGCCTGCGTGGCCCGATTGAACTGGCTCGCCTCGTAGTCGCGGCCGCCGACGAGGACGCGGACGGCCCCGTCAGGTGCCAAAGCGACCAAGGCCGCTTGTGAGACGTTCTTCTTCTGCCCCTCGGCGTCGAGCCGGCGCTCGATGATGCCCTCGGCGAGCCGCTGAAGTTCCAGATCAAGCGTGGAGCGCAGCGTCAGGTCGCCCGAGGCGCCGCCGAGCAGGCGGCGCACGTCGGCCGCGGCGGTGTCGACGAAGTAGTTGGTGCCGGGTGGGGTCTCCGGCGGCACGCGCAGGTTCACCGGCTCGGCCCGTGCCGCCTCTGCCTGTTCTGTCGTGATCGCGCCGGTCTCGACCATCGCCTGGAGGACGGTGTCGGCCCGCTCCTTCGCACCCCCGAGGTTGCGCGTGGGGGCGAGTTGGGAGGGTGCCCGGACCAGCCCGGCGAGCATGGCGGCCTCGGCGAGCGACAGGTCCTTTGTTGGCTTGGCGAAGTAGCGCTGGGCGGCCGCATCGACGCCGTATGCACCCGAGCCGAAATAGGCCGTGTTCAGGTAGCGCAGCAGGATCTCCTCCTTGCTGAGCTGGCGCTCCAGCCAGAGCGCCAGGACCGCCTCCTGAATCTTGCGGCGCAGGGTCTGGTCGGGCGACAGGAACAGCAGACGCGCCAGTTGCTGGGTGATGGTGCTGCCGCCCTCCCGGGTGCCGCCGGCCTGCCAGTTACGCCAGGCGGCCCGCAGGATGCCCCAGGGATCGATGCCGAGATGGCTGTAGAAGCGGCGGTCCTCGATGGCCACCACCGCCTGGGCGAGATGGGCAGGCACGTCGGCCGCCGTGACCTTGGTACCCTTGAAGACGCCGCGGGTGGCGAAGGTCTCGCCGTTGTCCGCCTCGACGACCAAGGCGCTCGGGGTCGGGTCGACCTGCAAGCCGCCATCCAGGGGCAGGGTCGCGATGCTGTAGCCGACGATCAGGACCAGCAGGACGACGAAGCTGCTGCCGACGATGAGGAGGTGTCGCAGCCGGATGCGAGCCAGGACGCGACGTACGCCCGCGCCGGTACGCTTTGCTCCTTGGACGATGGGCTCCCGCCAAGGCCCGAACACCGCCGCCGTGCGGTCGGCCGCGACGCGGGCCAGGCGGGCTGTCTTCGCAGCGGCGGGGTTGGTCCGTGCCGCGACCATTCCGGCGAGCCACTGGCCTTCCGCCACGGCCTTCCGGCCGACCGGTGCCACCCGCGCGGCCAGCCATTCGAAGCGGGAAGGGGCAGGCGGTGGCCCTGGTTCCGCCAACGACAGGATGTCCCTTTGCGGCTTGGTCACCGAAGGCTCATCCGAAGTTGGGGTGGGTGTCGTCACGATCCTCGGCTCTCCGCTGCTGCGCCTGTACAACCCGGCTTCGCGATTCGCGGTGCGCCGGGCAGGCTGCCTTGTGCCGAAGCCAAGCGTGGCAGATCAAGGGTCCCTGCTGCCGCGCCCCCGAGACGGCCGGTTTTCGTCCCTGGCAAGCGGCCCGCACACGGCTCGGGGCCGGAGCCACCGTTTAGGACGGGTTCAGGCTGTCTCGGGTAGCGTAACCTTCCGAAGGTTGCTCACGTTCGCGCCATGAGCGTGTAAGGAGTTGTGTCATGAAGGTTCTTGGATGGACTGCCGCATTGAGCCTGATCCTGGTCGGATGGGCGGGCAGTGCCGCTGCCGATCCCTGGAAGGACGAGAGTGGCCACGGCCGCTGGCGTGGCGGCTACGAGCACCGCTACGACTACCCCCGTCGAGGATACGGCTATGGCTACGAGCGTCCCCGCCGCGAGCGCCGTGCCTTCAAGCAGGAATTCGACGACGGCCGGTGCAAGGTCGAGCGCAAGTGGGAGCGCAACGGCGAGTACAAGGAAGAGCGCAAGTGCCGCGGCTGGGGACGGGCTCCCCGTGGGGCGTCGTACGGGTACCAGCCCTATCCGTCTTATGGCTATCGGTATTAACCACGGTTCGGAGTTCGCCGAGGTGCCTTTCCGTATTATCAACCAATGGCGTGCGAGGGAGAAGACCGCGCGTTGATCGGGAAGAACCACCATGAAATCCGCGTCAGTCGATCCCTAGAGCGTTGCCATCGCGGCCGCGACCGGGGGCGGTCTCGGCATTCTGGCTGCCACGGCGTACCATCTACTGCATGATCACTCGCAGCTTCCCTCCGCGGTCTTGCTCCCGCACTTCCTGGCGCAGTTGATCCTCGATTTTGTAGGCGGCGCACTGGTGCTCGGGTGGGCCGCTGCGGTCCATGACCAGAAAAGGCAGGCAAGAAGGTTGAGCCTCGGCCCTTGAGCTTCGCCACGCGCCCTAATTCAAGCTTCTGCAAGAGGAGGGTGAAGCGGACCTTCATTTGGTCTGCTTAACGTTACGCTTTGACCCGTTTCAGACCTTCCGAGCGCAGGTCCATGAATGAGTTACCTCAATCGGCACGAAGGACGGGTGCCGCGCCTCCGATGCGCCTCGTCTACCTTGCGCCTGACTTGCCCGACCCGGTTCAACCACCCGCGGTGGAAGCTGGAATCCGTCACCACAGCTTCCCCAGTGGTGTTGCGCCTGAGGGCGCCACTCTGCGATGCCCTTGCGCAACAGGCGGTTGACCGCTTGGACGACCCGCTCGTGCTCCTCCTCCGAGAAGGGGCTGAGGTCGTGCATTTCCAAGCTGTTCAGGCCCTCAACGGCCAGCCAGCCCAACAGCGCCGCGTCCAGATCGTCCGACGTGGCTTTCAGGTTCTCCAGGGTCGCCTTGTTGACCGCGCGCACGGGATCGAGCAGGCGCGGGTTCTCGGCCGAGGCGGCCAGCAGGCCATTGGCGACCTCCTTCGTCCTGCCCTGGCGCAGCTTGAGCAGCGCCGCCGTGCACAGGCGCGCTTCCAGGTTGCGCCCGGGCTCCGCCTGACCTCGGAGCGCCTCCCGCTCCGCCGCGACCTCATCGACGAGACGCTGGATCATGGCCTGAAGCAGCGCGTCCTTAGTGGGAAAGTTGTAGAGAAGCCCACCCTTGCTGAGACCTGCCCTTTCGGCAACGGCGTCCAGCGTCAGCCGTCCCGAACCGATCTCGCTCACAAGCTCCGCAGCCGCGTCGAGAATCCTCTCGCGGGAGCTCTTTCGGCCTCGAACAGGTCCCAACATTCACCACTCTTGCCCCTAAACCGTTCGGCCGAAAACCCCATTCGCCATGTCAGCGCCCATCCTGCCGGGGTCAAGAAGAGGACATTCCCCCACGGCTGAGGGTCTCGGCGCAGTTCTGGCGCACAGTCGAGGTCTGGTTGAGGAGGAGTATAGGGTGGAATGTATTCTCGTTGACACGGCGCTCGCCTTGGTCCTTATGCCTTGAAGACGCCGATGGAGGAGTGCTTGGTGAAGCCACGCGTTCACTTCTTCCATTTGCTGAACGTTCGTCGGCACGTCAGCCGATCCGGTCGCAGCCTACCCGGTCAAAACAAGGAGTTCTGGTGAAAACCCTCGTCATCTGTTCCGGCGGATTGGACTCCGTCACGCTCGCGCACAAGGTTGCGGCTGAGCAAACGCTCACGCGCCTCGTGTCCTTCGACTATGGCCAGCGCCACAGGAAGGAGCTGGCCTCGGCACAGGCCTGCGCCGCGCGCCTCGGCGTGCCGCACGATCTCATCGATATCTCGGCCGTCGGACGCCTCCTGACTGGATCAGCTCTCACCAGCGGGGAACCTGTGCCGGAGGGTCACTATGCGGAAGACACCATGCGGATCACCGTGGTGCCCAACCGCAACGCCATCATGCTGGCGATTGCCTTCGGCGTTGCTGCTACCGCGCAGGCCGAGGCGGTGTCGGCCGCGGTCCATGGCGGCGACCACTTCATCTACCCGGATTGCCGCCCGGACTTCATCGAGGCGTTCGAGACCATGCAGCGCCACGCGCTGGAGGGTCTGGCGCGCATCGCGCTCTACACGCCGTTCGTGCGACTGAGCAAAGCCGACATCGTGCGCGAGGGTGCCCGACTGGACGTGCCCTTTGCCGACACTTGGTCCTGCTATCAGGGCGGCGAGCGTCATTGCGGGCGCTGCGGCACGTGTGTCGAGCGGCGCGAGGCCTTTCACCTCGCCGGCCTGGAGGATCCAACCGTGTACGAAGACCCGGATTACTGGATCGAGGCCTGCCGCGAGCACCAGGCCAAACAGCCTTCTTAGGTTCGGCTGCGGATCATCATCGTTTCTTTGGAAGTTACACACATGACCTCTGATCTCCGCCGCAGAATGGAAGGCCTGGCGGTCCTTGTGGGCTTTACCGCCTGTATCCCGGCCGCCAACTGGCTCGTCGGCAACGTAGGAACTGTCTGTGTTCCGGACGGTCCATGCCTGATTCCCGTGGCTCCAGGCCTGGCTGCCCCCAGTGGTGTGCTGGTGATCGGCCTTGCCCTTGTGCTACGCGACCTCGTTCAGCGGCGTCTGGGGCGGTACTGGGCGCTAGCTGCCATTGGCGTTGGCGCAATCCTCTCGGCTGTTTTTGCATCCCCGTCGCTTATTCTCGCCTCGACGGCAGCTTTTCTGTTGTCTGAACTGGCTGATCTGGGTGTCTACACGCCATTGCAGCAGCGCGGCCTTATCCTAGCAGTGGTCGCGAGCAGTGTTGTGGGGCTGATCATCGACAGTGCAGTGTTCCTGTTCCTGGCCTTCGGTAGCCTTGAGTTCCTGCTGCCGCAGATCATCGGCAAAGCCTGGATGGTGCTATTGAGCATTCCGGTGCTGTCGTGGCTGCGTCGGCGCGATGAGCGGATTGGCATGCCTGTGTGTACCTGACTTGGATGAGGGACTGCGAATTTGAGGACAGGCCAACGTCGCCGTTTGGCAGATTTCGTTGAAAAACTCCCGGCACCTACTTCATCGGTCTATTACTAGCGTCACCGTGCCGGACGAGGCCCAGCATCCTGTATGCTGATCACGCGAACGACGGCAGTTGCGGACTTTTTCAACATTGGGTAATGGGGCGGCTCTCCCTGGATGCCGATAACATCGGCGGGCCCCGTGCACAGGAGAGCAGCCATGGACTACTACGCTGGTTTAGACGTCTCGATGAATGAGACCTACA
>NZ_JBVVAK010000189.1:10192-12969 GCF_055792825.1 Microvirga sp. GN3 | reverse complement strand
GTAGAGACGGGCAGGGGGAGCGGGCCTGAGTTGAAGGCGGCGGCCAGAAATGCCAGCGTATTCCTTGAGCGTCTTAGTCCGCGCCCGTCAAAACAACGGGGCAAGTCCTCACAATCCGGCAAGAGCTCATCCACATTACAGGAGGGGCAACGCAAGGCGGTGCGGGCGGCTCTTCTGGCAGGGGTGGCGCCAGGACAGGTCGCCCGGCACTTCGGCCTTCCGTTGGCCACTGTTCGGAAGGTGCTTGAGGAGGCCGCGTAGACTTTCAGGTCGAGTAGGCATGCTCCCAACCTGGGTTGCATCCGAACCCTATTCGCCAGCCTCATTCAGAGCCTCTGACTTTTAATCAGAGTCTCCTGGGTTCGAGTCCCAGCGCGCTCACCATATTTCCCAGAGGCTTAGCTCGCGTGTGGCCCTCCGGCAGGTTGCGCGCTTCAAATCCGGTAATCACATAGTAAGCACCAGACGCATGTTGCGGCTGCAGTTAGTTTTGACCTGATTAATCTCCCAGCCGATGCCGGGTCCTATGGCTGGCGTCGCTATCGTCCTGCGGTTAGCATGCTGTCCATGCGGAGATCCGGGCAGGTCAGTACACATGAGCCAGCACCATCATCACCACGATCATGACGACCACAGCCATCTCTCCGAGATCGAGCTGCGGGTGCGCGCGCTCGAATCGCTTCTGGTTGAGAAGGGTTATGTGGATCCGGCGACCATTGATGCGCTGGTCGAGACTTATGAGGTCAAGGTCGGACCACGCAACGGTGCCAAGGTCGTCGCCAAGGCTTGGGCCGATCCGACATACCGGGAGTGGCTGCGGAAGGATGCGACGGCCGCAATCGCCTCCTTGGGTTTCATCGGCCGCCAGGGCGAGCACATGGTAGCGGTCGAGAACACGCCAGATCAGCACAACATGGTCGTGTGCACCCTATGCTCCTGCTATCCCTGGCCCGTGCTCGGCTTGCCCCCGGTCTGGTACAAATCCGCGCCTTATCGCTCGCCGGCCGTGCTCGACCCGCGCGGGGTTCTGGCTGAGTTTGGTGTAAGCCTGCCGGAGACCACCCGCATTCGGGTCTGGGATTCGACCGCCGAGGTCAGGTATCTCGTCATTCCGATGCGCCCCGAGGGCACCGAGGGCATGGGCGAGCAGGCACTGGCTGAACTCGTTACCCGCGCTCCATGATCGGCACCGGTCTCGCCCTTCAGCCGGAGATCGGCCGATGAATGGCGCTCAGGACCTCGGCGGGATGATGGGCTTCGGCCCGATCGCCATCGAGCAGGACGAGCCTTGGTTCCATGCCGAGTGGGAGCGACGGACCTTTGGCCTGACCTTGGCGATGGGTGCGACCGGCAGCTGGAATATCGATATGAGCCGGCACGCCCGCGAGTCCTTGCCGCCTGCTGAGTATCTCACCTCGAGCTACTACGAGATCTGGACCAAGGGGGTCGAAAAGCTGGTTGTTGCGGCTGGGCTCGTCTCCACGGAGGAGCTGACGCGCGGCCAATCCCTCGCGGAGTCTGCGCCGATCAAGCGCGTGCTCAAGGCGGAGGACGTGCCGGCAGTGCTGGCCCGTGGCGGCCCGGCAGAGCGGCCGATCGAGCAGTCGGCGCGCTTTGCAGTTGGTGACCGGGTCCGCACCCGCAACCTGCACCCCCAAGGCCACACCCGCCTGCCGCGCTATGCCCGTGGCAGGATCGGGGTCGTTGAACGGGTCCATGGCGCCCATGTGTTCCCGGATGCGAATGCACGGGGTGACGGCGAGCGGCCGCAATGGCTCTATACCGTTTGCTTCTCGGGCCAGGCGCTCTGGGGGGGACGAGGCCGATACAACCCTCACCGTGTCCATCGATGCCTGGGAGAGCTATCTTGAGCCAGCATGAGGAGATTGCTCGCGCGGCCGCCGAGATCGCTCCGATCCCCCGTGGCGATGATGGAGAGCCTGCTTTCCGTGAGCCTTGGGAGGCCCAGGCCTTCGCGATGACGTTAGCCCTGTACGAGCGGGGCCTGTTTACCTGGACGGAGTGGGCTGCCGCACTCTCAGTCGCGATCAAGCGCGCCCAGGCGGCAGGGGATTACGACGACGGTTCAACTTACTATCAGCACTGGCTCTTCGCGATCGAGCAGTTGGTCCGTGACAAGGGCATTGCAACTGAGCAGGCGCTGGCAGAGCGCCGTAGCGCCTGGGACCGCGCGGCACACGCGACCCCGCACGGGCAGCCGATCCTGCTCGAGAATGATCCACTCCGCTGATCTGCGAGGGCGTGCATGGCGACGGTGAACCGGTCGCCTAGTTTGCCCTTTGGCTTTCGCGAGCGACTGAGGGCAAGCCTCTAACTTAAAGCTACTCCTGATCAAACTTCCGCAACCAGCGGGAAAGCAGACTTTCATCTGGCATGCCTGAATTTCCCAATTTGACCGAGGCCGTGTGGAAACGTGTTTGCCTGCGTGCGGATGACGGGCTCTGTTTCGCGGGTGCCGTGATGTGCGCATGGGCTGGCGTGTGGCGTCAGGCTTCGAGAGCCTTCAGCAGGGGCCCGACACCCAGGATCTTGATCATCCGCTTCAGATTGTAGGCCAGCACGTGCAGGCTCATCTCGGTTCTGACCTTTTCCAGGGTCTTGGTCAGGAAGTGGGTGCTGCCCATCCAGGCCTTGATGGTCCCGAACGGATGCTCCACCGTTTGCCGGCGCCTTCGGTACTGGTAGGCGGCCGTTTGCCACCTCGTAGGCAAGCCCTGGTAGTTCCGGACCTACCCGTCGTGGGTGAAGGACTGGTT
>NZ_JBVVAK010000189.1:0-10182 GCF_055792825.1 Microvirga sp. GN3 | reverse complement strand
TTGGTCAGGAAGTGGGTGCTGCCCATCCAGGCCTTGATGGTCCCGAACGGATGCTCCACCGTTTGCCGGCGGATGGTCATGGCTTCCGGCATGCGCTCGAGCCGAGCCTGCATCTGGTCGAGCACACCCTCGTGTTCCCAGCGCTTCACCCGCTTGTGCTTGTCAGGCGTGCAGCGGGGTTTGAGGGCGCAGGTCGAACAGGCGGTCAGGTTACGGTAATGATCGATATTGTCCCGACGATCGGAGCGCACCTTGCCCTTGGTCAGGTGCTGACCCGCCGGGCAGGTGTAGCGGTCGTGCTCGGCGTCGTAGACGAAGTCCTGCCCGGTAAAGAGGCCGCGCTTGGTGTTGCCGGAGGTCAGCGTCTTGGGAACCAAGGGCAGGACACCGGTGCCCTCGCAGGCCCGCACCTCGTCACCGTTGAAATAGCCGCGATCGGCCAGCGCCGTGATTTCCTCACATCCCATCACGTCCCGGGCTTGTTGCCCCATCGCGAGCAGTTGCGTGCGGTCGTTGCCGACATTCGTCACCTCATGGGCCACGATGAGATGATGCTCGGCCTCCACCGCCATCTGCACGTTGTAGCCGACGATGCCGGTGCCCTTGCCGCTGGTGGCCATCGAGCGCGCATCCGGATCGGTGAGGGAGATCTGCTGGTCGGGTGCGGCCTCGACCTGCTGTCCCATGTCCTTGAGAGCTTGCATCTGCCGGCGCAGGCCCTTGATCTTCTCCTTGAGCCGGCTTGTCCGGGCCTCGGCCACATCGTTGTCCTGCCGGTCGGCCCGATCGAGCGCCGCCAGGTAGCGTGCAATGCTGGCCTCGACCTGTTCCATGCGCTTGGCCACCTTGGCGACCGTGAAGTTCTTGTCGCGATTGTTGACGGCCTTGAACTTGGAGCCGTCGATGGCAACGACCGCCCGGGTGAACAGGTTGAGGCTTCGGCACAGCACGACAAACTGCGCGCAGGCGGCCCGGATCGCCGGGCCGTTGTCGCGGCGGAAGTCGGCGATGGTCTTGAAGTCCGGCCTCAGCCGGCCGGTGAGCCACATCAGCTCAAGATTGCGCTGGCTCTCGCGTTCCAAGCGGCGGCTTGATTGGATGCGGTTGAGATAGCCGTAGAGGTAGATCTTGAGCAAGGTGGCGGGATGATACGATGGGCGGCCCGTCACCTCCGGCACGATGCCGGCAAAGCCCAAGGCCGCAAGGTCCAACTCGTCGATGAAGACGTCAACAATCCGAACCGGATTGTCTTCGGTCACATAGTCGTCCAGGCAATCAGGAAGCAGGGTCGCCTGCCGACGGTCCTCACCCTCAACGAAACGCTTCATCGCGACCTCCGCCGACCACGATCAGCTTAGCAGATCAAAGCGTTTCCACACAGGCTGGACCCATTCCAGACGTTCAAAGGGTCCGCTTTCGGTCGGTTCGCGTCCAAAACTGTCGAACAGCCGACGGCCTCATCGGCTGCTTCGCGTCTCACGGGAGCTTCCGTGACCGTGCCGCCTGACCGGGCCAGTGGTGCCATCGTGAAGTTCGCGGCCTGATCCCCGAGATCGGTTCCATAAGACCTCTTCTCGAATTTCGTGGCTCGCGCGCGCGATCAGGCGCATGATCGGCAGGCCATGCCGGACGTGCAGCAAGAACGCGAATACCTCGCCCAGGCTGATCGGCATATCGCCGAGAGCGAGCAACGTTTGGCCAACCAGCTCCGTCTCATCGAGGGCATGCTCCAGAACGGCCACGAGACAGCCCTGGCCGAGGAGTGCCTTCTTCACTTGCAACAGGACCTCGAGCAGTGGCGCGCGCGCCGACGGCTCATCCTCGCACGATGGGGTGGAGGATGAGCCGTCTGCCTGTTCGGGTCCATTGATGGGGCAGGGCATGCCTGCGGTGAAGCGGCAGATGGCGCTCACGGCAGAGTTGGTCGCCAGCATGGCGCGCGTGGTCGAGGACGCCGGGCCCAGCCCCGGTGCGGTCTACCTGACGGATGCGGACTACGACGCCATCGTCCGGGACATGCTCGCCCAGGCCCCACCGGGCGACCTATGGCTGTTCGGCTATGGGTCGCTCCTGTGGAAGCCCGGCTTCGCGTATGCCGAGCGCCGGATGGCCACCGTTCAGGGCTGGCATCGCTCCTTCTGCCTCCGGATCGCACGCTTCCGCGCCACCCGCGACCAGAACGGGCTGATGATGGTGCTCGACCGAGGCGGACAGTGTCAGGGCATGATCTTCCGCGTTCCCGCGGATCAAGCCCCAACTGTCCTCAGCGAGCTGTTTCGCCGCGAGCTGGTGGTGAACCCACCGGCCACCCCGCCACGCTGGCTCACGGCGCAGACGGAGGACGGTCCCATCCGGGCCTTGGGTTTCGTGATCGACCGACGCAGTCCCTTCTATGCCGGCAGGCTCCCGCTGGAGGAGGTCGCGGACGTTCTCGCGAGGGCCGCAGGACACTGGGGATCCTGCGCCGAGTATCTCCAGAACACGGTTGCGCATCTGGAGGAGTTGGGGGTCCGGGACCGCAATCTCTGGCGCCTGCAAGCCTTGGTGGCCGAGCGGATCAAGGCCGCGACGTCCCCGCTCCGATCCGGCTTCTAATTGCTTGTTCCATATGGGCCATCCGGATTTCGGTGAGGGGGCAGCGAGGGGGCAGCCAGTGCTTCGGAAGAGTGCCGATATCGGCGGCAAGTCCCCCTGTCGAAGCGGCCCGCGAGGGTGCCGCGGGACTGGCGTCCGCCATGCAGCTCGCCGATGACGAGGCGGGCCGGCGTGAACGCGAGGTGCGGGCGGCGCTGGCCGCCGAGTTGGCCCAGGATCGTCTCACGGCGGAGGCTACGCAGGTCTTCCAGGGTGATCGCCTTGCCGTGTACTTGGGCAACCCGCAGCACGTGCTCGGCGGCAAGTCCCCGCTCGGCTACTGCATCGACGACGCCTCCTTCCTGAAGTGCGTGGAGCTGACGTTTCCGACGGGCAGACGCAGGCGTTGAACGCGACGGCTCCGAATCCCGGAGCGAATTCCATCTTGGACGGACGCACCACCGTGACCGGTCGGGTGGAGGGGGCACACGGCTTCGGAGCACTGCGCCTCGATCCCGGTCCCAACGCTCCCGCCCGGCCCAGGCGGGGTCGGCCGAAGGCGCCTGGCCTGGCCCACACCGCGGTGGCCGTCCGCCTGGGGGCTTCGCCACACACGGTCCCCGAACTGGTCCGCACCGGCTATCTGACGGTTCATCCGGCAAGCCGGGACGGCAAGGGCAGGGCGAGGATCGATGTGCGGTCGCTGGCAGCCTTCGAGGCGACGTTCATTGCTGCCAAGGACCTGGCTGAGGATCTCGCCTGTCAGGCCCCAAGCGTGATGGGCCGCCTGCGCCCGCACGGCATCCGGTCGATCCTGAAGGAGGGAAAGCCGAAGGATTTCACGGTGTTTGTGCGGCGCTCCGAGGTCGAGGCCGCGCTGGGACTTCGCTCGTCTCCCGCTGCGGAGACACCCCTCGACCGCTTCTGGGAGGAGGCCATGCATGCCGTCAGGGCAACGTGCCCGGCGATGCAACTGCCGCCACGGGCACCTCGGCCCGAGGTTTCGGTCTGGAACAGCGGGCGCACGGCCCGCGTGGCCGTGGCGCTGCGCGACGGCATCCTGTCGGTCACCATGGAATGCGCGACGGGGTCCCGCCGGATCGGGCGGGCGGTGGAGCGTAGGCAATCCCTCGAACGGGGAGGGATCGAATGGACCGAGGACAGGTATGGCGTGCGTCTCGACGCCCGATACGAAGAATTCGATCCTAGGACGAATGCATCCCGGAAGGCAGCGGCCCAATGGTTGGCTGATCGGCTGGATGTCATCCAGTCGGCATTCGGAACCAGATGACTACAGCCTGAAGTGCGACGAACAGCGCGTCGCTGGCGGTCACGGCAGCGACGCGACAACCCGAGAACAAGTGGTTAGAGCGGAGGAGCAGGAAACATTGTATCCGTAACAGGATCGAAGAAGACCTCTTCGTAGCCTGTCATCTCCAGCCAAGGTGGATCATGCCTTTCGTCTTCCATAAGGGCCCTCAAACGATCCAGCGTCGTTTCCGGGGCCGATGGGAAAACGGCATGATTGTCCGCGAACAGGACCACGGCCGTCTCTCCTGGGCGACGTGTGCTGCCATAAAGGATTCCGTCGATCTCCCTCTCGCCGTGCCGCGCAACGGTTCGGATGAACTCTGTTACGACCTGAGTCGGAACGTACTCAACATGCTCGCTGCTGTCCCGTTCGATTGGCTTCTGGAAGTCACCGATGAACTCGCGCATGAAAAGCGCCCACGGCCGATCGCTGGAGTGTTCGTTGTCGAACAACGACGGGATTCCCGGTGCGCGACGAAGATCGAGCAATACGAGATCCCTCTTTGCTTCAAAGGTGCCGACGGCAAACCGCCCAATCGCGGTGGTGGTCTCAGCCAATGCGACTTGTACCTTCGCGGCCCCATAGAACATGGGGATGCCGGCGGCGCTCATCCGATTTGCCTGCTTCGCAAGCTTGGCTGGAGGGGGGCCCATCTCACGGCTATTGTAAGGACCGGATCCGGATTGGTATCGGCACCGGAAGTACTTGGCGCCTGCCGGGACCGCCAGGAACAGGTTTGCGCGGGAACAGTAGTCGGCAACCTTGCTCAAGAAGGCGATAGGATCGTATGCAGCCTCCTGTAGCTCCATCCGCTCCAACAACCTCGAACTGTTAAGCTGCTGGAAATAGTATCTGCGTTCGTACTTGATGATGTCACAGAATATGCGCCAGCTTGAGCCAATGCTTTCGTGCATCGGTGCTGCCAAGGGGTCTTCGCGGCACCACTGCCGATCCGGTAGCCCAGCAATAATGTCCTCTAGGAGTCGGCCATCCTCGTCGCAGGGTAATTCGAGTTCGATATCCTGCGTGATGAGGTCTCGAGTTCCGCTGCTGGAAGCAAGTTCGATCATGCCTCCCGTTTCGTCGTCACGCACCATGAAGGTTTCCGCATCGCCCCACTCGGATTCAATGCAAATACATATGTAGCTGATGACATCTGCGAGATTGGCCGCAATCGGAGCCTCGGCTGCGGATCCGCAATAATCGCACCTGTTGCTCTTTACGTTTGAGGCCACGAACTCCTTCAGCCCTGGGTCGGCAAAGCACGATGAGCAGACGAATTTCTTATCAGCGTGCCAAAGGCTCATTCCTCGCTCTGTCATCTGGATCTGCTTGTCGCTGTGGTAGCCCATGGTGACCCTCAAGAGCTTTGTAGCTCGTGGCGGATCCCATACGTGCTTTGCACTGGGAAGGAAATCGATTCCTGTGCGGGATCCGTCTGGCGCTCATCCAAGCCGCTGCCGGAAGCCGATCCCTCCAGGTTAGATCCTTTTGGTGCCGTACCGATTCATCGCCTTATGGGCCATCTTCCGCAGCAGGATGCGCCAACGCGAAAGTCCCGGATCAGGATCGAGTACGGAGACCGAGTGGAGGGCATAGCCATAGCTGAACTTGCCGTGGACGATCGAGTTTCTGAGGGAGTACACCGCGTCGGCAAGAACTGGGGCCGCGGCGGTCTGGACAAGCCCGTCGGATGCGGCAGATCCGAGGATCTCGCTGTCCGCCAGGGACGCTATCAGCCTCATGACTGGACCTTTCTCGTCTCGCGTCACGAGTTCGAGCACCCGCTTCGAGAATTCGGCATCGCTGACGTTGCCGTCATGCCTCAACCGGCGCATCTCAGATGCTGGGGTGAGAAATGAAAAATATTCGAGAACCCGGTAGAAATAGATGCACGCTCCCGCATCATCCGTCTGCGCAATGCCGCTGTAGTAGAAGCGGAGGGGGTCGATGTCCGTGATGATGGGGGGAGCCGTAATGAACTCTGGTTCCGGTTCCTCCGGCTCTTCGAACCAGAGCGAAACGAGCAGGTCCTCGTCGATTGGGTAGAGATGGGGGAGGGCCCCGAACCTTGCCTCATAAGAAGCGCACGCGTTGAGGAAGGCCGCCTCGACTTCATCCGCGCGGGCTCCAAGGATCCGCAAGCTGCGGATCTGATCCCAGGAACCGAAGTACTTTTCCCTGTGGTAGGCGTTGAAAACTAACGCGGCGAGAGGGGTCGCACCGCCGAAGGAGGCTTCCAGCCCACCCATCCTGAATGTCACATCACGCTCCGTGACGGCGCTGATCAGGAACTCGTGATAGTTCCCGATGGTGAATCCGCTCAGGCCATGAGCCCTGAACTGGCCTCCGTTGCCTGCCGCAAGGTCCTCGTGACTCGGCATGAGATGAACGACTTCTCCATCCGGGACGAAGAGCTGCGTCCCCGTGATCGGCCACGTCACGCGAACGCCGCCAGGAACCTCCTCCTGGTGTAGGTGCTCCTCGAATTCGCTGGGTGAGGGCTCGAAGCAGTAGGGTATGTTAGGCTGCATTGTTACTTTGGCTCAAGGATTCGTCGGTAAGCGGCGGCATCTGAGGACGACCGCAGTGCCAACGATAGGTATGGCGCTGATGCATGGACAGTGCCTCGAAAGGACTTTCCACCCCAACTGAGACGTTTCGACCCGTCAAAGCCCCCAAACGTCGCGCCGTGGTGCCCGCAGTTGCACAGAGAGTCGACCCAACAGGCTGCACGGCATCATGCGACGGCCCCACACCGGGCGCGGCACCGGGGAAAGACGGAATCGGTAGGCGAAAAGGCCGCGCTGGGGTGCCGTGTCTACGCGTCAGGCAGATGGACCGGTCCCGCCAGCAGGCCCCTTTGGTCTTCCATGTCGTACGTCCTTTCGGAAAGCCCCTCTGGCAGGGACATCTGAAGGATTGGTTTAGCTTCTGCTTGACCGAAGGACTCGCGCCCGGGCGACCTAAACGTCGCTGGCGCTACCCTGACCCTCGCATCGAGAGCGTGTTGGCACTTGGGTTACCATTGACGTCGCGGCAGCACTGGCCAGGGCGTCGCATCCGCCTTAAGCCAGGAAAGTTTCACAGTTTCTGCGCGGGACCTCGAAAAAATTCCACAGATCCTGCGCTGCGTTGCATCAGTTCCCGCGCATGTTGGCATTGCCCTAGGAGACCCTGGATTTCAGAATTTCAGGGGATCTTGCGCGAAGCATTCTCTGCTTCGCGCAGGAACCCTGAAACTCGCCTTGTTTTCGGGCGTCTGACACCTGATCGGGCCGTAGACCCATCGTCGCTCGGCCGGAAATCCATCTCGCTACGCTTCATTCGCCTTCCGTGACGCTGACCGACGAAGAGGCGAACGACGATCTTCACGATCTGCTGACGAGGATGCCCTTGCCCATGTCGCGCCACAGGATACGGCGGCATTCGCGATGACCAATCCCTCTGAAAGACAACCGGCGTCTCTGGACATTCCCCGGACGCGGAATTTGGATATGACCAGGCGGTTCGGCTGGGTAAGACCATCATAGGTTTGGGCAAACCTCACCAGAACGCGCGGCGGTCTGTCGCAAACAGGTTCACGGCGGTTTTCAGAAGTGGGCGAGGTCAAACAGATGCGCACACTGTCTTTCACCATTGAGCGCGGGGGCAAGGCGTCACTCTCCTCCCAGATCTATACGGGCCTTCGCGACGCCATCCGCGAGGGGACGCTGGCCGCAGGCGCTCGGTTGCCATCCTGGCGCGATCTTGCCGTGCAGCTCGGCGTGTCGCGGGGCACGGTCCGGATTGTCTACGAACGCCTGCTCGACGAGCAGCTTCTCATTTCGCGTGGCGCCAGCGGCACATGGGTCGCCGAGATACCGCCGGCCCCGCACGTGCCGCCCAAGCAATCGATCAGCCATCCGTTCCCAACATTGTTTCCGGACTTCAGTCATCGGCCCTCGACATTTCAGATGGGCGTGCCTTCACAGGATGCGTTTCCATTCAAGCTGTGGACCCGCGTGATGTTGCGGAACACCCGCACCGCGTCCCTGCATCCGGTCAGCTACCCCGACCCACGGGGCGAGGCCGCCCTCAGGCAGGAGATCGCCTCTTACTTGGCCATCGCCCGAGGCCTGCAATGCAATGCCGATCAAGTCCTGGTGACGGCGGGCTTCGCCGGCGCCATCGGGATTACCGTGCGAACCCTGAAGCTGGAAGGCGCTAGTGCCTGGTTCGAGGATCCCGGTTTCCCCCTGACGAGGGCGGCGCTCCAGATTGCCGGCTTGAACATCGTGCCGGTGTCCTTGGACCACGAGGGCATCGATGTTCGACAGGGAGTATCGGTTGCGCAGCACGCCGCTCTCACCGTTGTCACGCCCGGCCAGCAAGCCCCAATGGGAATGACCATGTCGCTCGACCGACGCAGGGCGTTACTCGCATGGGCGGCACAACAGGACGCCTACATCATCGAGGACGATTATCTCGGCGAATTGCAGTTGCGGGGGCGGGCCGCGCCGGCGCTGGCCTCCGTCGACCGGGACGGTCGGGTGCTGCATATCGGTACGTTCAGTAAGACCATCAGCCCTTCTCTGCGCCTCGGCTTCATGGTGGTGCCGTCCCATCTGGCGAAGGCATTCGCAGAAACCGCCGCCTGCCTTGCCCCGGCGCCTGCCGTTGCAGTTCAGCATGCGGTCGCGGAGTTCCTGCGCGAGGGGCATTACCTGCGTCACCTACGGAAGATGAAGCGCCTTTATGCCGCCCGTCGGCAGAGGCTGGCGGACATGCTCTGCGAGTTGGTGCCGTCGGATCATGCGGTGGATGCGGATGGTGGCCTAGCGGTGCGGCTCGATCTTCCTCCGCATTATGACGACGTGGCGGCATCCGAACGCGCCCTGCAATACGGGATGGCGCCGGTGCCGCTTTCACTGTGGTATCTGTCTTCTCCCGCTCAGCGGGGACTGCTGCTCGGCATCACGAACTATTCCGAACGCACGCTTCGCAAGGACTGCATCAAGCTGCTCGAATTCGTCGCGGCAAGCCGGCTTCGCTGAAGGGGCAGGCTAGAGCATCGTGCGGACCTCCAGTTCCGCGCCCAACGATGCTGTCATCAAGAAAGGAAACATCGCACGGGATCCAGCCGCGTTGCCTATTGACCACTCATGTCGTTCCCGCCGTGAGAACGATCTTTCCCTTCGGCGGCGGTCGAATGCCTTCCAGCATGAGATGTGCCTCGCGTGCGTCCGTGAGGGGGATGACCGTGCCCACCCGTGTCCTCAGGTCGCCCCTATCGATGAGGCCTGCAATCTCCGTCAGGTGCCGGGTTGTGACGTTCACCAGGAAAAAGGTCGCGTCGACGCCATAGCTCTTTGCAAAATCCTGATCCGGCTGAGAGACGGCCGAGATCAGTCTGCCGCCACGGCGCAGGACCTGGAACGAACGCATCTGCGTCTCGCCCCCAACCAGATCCAGCACGGCGTCCACCTCCCGAGAAGCGTCCTCGAAACGATCGGCCCGGAAATCAACCACCGCGTCCGCCCCCAACTCGCGCACGAATGCGACGTCGTCAGTGGCGGCCGTTGCAATGGTTCGGATGCCGGCACGGCGGGCGAGTTGCACCGCGTAGGCGCCCACATTGCCGGCTGCCCCGTGGATGAGGACCGTCTGGCCGGCCTGGAGGCGCGCCTGGTCGAACAACCCCTGCCAGGCCGTCACGGCGATGACGGGAACGGAGGCCGCCTCGACATGGGTGAGCGAGGTCGGCTTGTGGGCGATCATTTCCGCCGAAGCCAGCGCGTACTCAGCGTAGGCACCGATGAACCGCGGGTTCGTGACGCCATAGACCTGATCGCCGATGCGCAGGTCGCTGACATCGGGCCCAACGGCCTCGATGTCGCCAGACAGGTCGGAGCCCAGGGTAAGGGGGAGTGGTTGGGGCAGGGCGCTCTTTCCAGCCCTGATCCAACCGTCCCAGGGACCAACCCCGGCGGCGTGCACTTTGACGAGGACTTCGCCGGGGCCGGGATTGGGCATGAGAACGCGCTCGAACTGCATGGTCTCCGGTGGGCCGAACTCATGCACACGCCAGGCCATCATGGACGGCCGTGTTTGGTGCTGACCTGCGTCATGGATCACGCTGTTGGTATCCATCTGGATCTCCTTGCATCTGTCTGATGCGCTCGGGCGGATTTCACGCGGCTGCGGCGGAGGCTGCGGCGAGCGGCGGCACGCGGAAGCTGATTGCCAGGCGGTTGTAGGCGTTCATCAGGCCGATGGCGATCGTCAGGTCGGCCAGCTCCTTCTCGCTGAACGCC
>NZ_JBVVAK010000188.1:0-13082 GCF_055792825.1 Microvirga sp. GN3 | reverse complement strand
ATGCATGCGCGCGATCTCGCGCCGTTCAGCCAGGCTCAGGTGGATGTAGGGCAGGGTCATTCAGCCTCCGAGTGCAAACCCATTGTTTGTAACGGAATTCGCACTTCAGAATAGAATCCACCCGTGACCTAGAGGTGTTCGCATAAGATATATTATGGAACTTAAATTGATCTGTTCCTAGAGAGACTTACGCCTGTGATCGCCTCTTGGACGATTTCGGGAACTCTCGCCAAGATCCGCGTCGAACCTCAGCGCATTTCGATCTGCAGCCCATCGTAAGCCGGTTCAATATGCGGCGGCAGCTCACGGCGTAGCGTCTCGTAATCGAGATCCGTGTGGAGGTTTGTCAGGATGGCGCGCTTCGGCTGGACCCTCTCGATCAGCTCCAAGGCTTCCGACAGCGAGAAATGCGTCGGATGCGGCGTGTAGCGCAAGGCATCCAGGATCAGGACTTCCAGGCCTTCCAGGGCTGGCAAGCTCTCCGCAGGCATGTGGCTCACGTCCGGCGCATAAGCGATGCTGCCGAAACGGAAGCCCAGGGCGTCGATGTCCCCGTGGACCATCCTGAACGGCAAGACCTCCAAGGGGCCGCCGGGCCCGGGGACCGCCGCCGTCACGCCGTGCTGCAGATGGCGCATCTTCAGGATCGGCGGATAGCTGCTGCCGGCCGGCGTGTCGAAGCAATAGCCGAAGCGCATCTGGAGCAGCTCGCTGGTCATCCGGTCGGCATAGACCGGGATCCGCTGGTGCTGGACGATCGCGAGCGGCCGCAGATCGTCGATCCCATGGATATGGTCTGCATGCTCATGGGTGATGAGAACGGCGTCGAGGCGCCGGACATCGGCTCCGAGAAGCTGATCGCGCAGGTCTGGACCGGTATCGACCAGGACGGTCGTTATGCCGCCCGGACCAATCTTTTCGACCAAGACGGAGCAGCGCCTACGCCGATTCTTGGGATTGGACGGATCGCAGGCACCCCAGCCGACGCCCACGCGCGGCACACCCGCCGAGGATCCGCAACCGAGGATCGTCAATCTCAATGTCATGATGCGAATGCCAGCCCCAGTGCCGCGTCGGCAGCGGCTGCCTTGGAAAACAGGCGATAGAAATTGGCCGTCGTCAACGTGGCAGCGTCCTCATCGGTCATTCCGATGACGTCCGCGAGCACATGGGCCGTATGGGCCACGAAGGCGGGTTCGTTGGTTTTGCCGCGATGCGGGACGGGGGCCAGATAGGGGGCGTCCGTCTCGACAAGCAGACGCTCATGAGGAACGGCCGCGGCGATCCGGCGGATCTCCTCGGAGTTCCGGAAGGTCAGGATGCCTGAGAAGGAGACATAGAGACCGAGTTCGACGCCGACCTCGGCCAGCTTTGCGCCGGATGAAAAGCAGTGAAGAACCGCATCGAAGCGCCCTCGCCCCATTTCCTCGGACAGGATCCGGATCATGTCCTCGTCGGCATTACGGGCATGGATGACCAGAGGCAATCCGGTCACCCGTGCGGCCTCGATATGCGTGCGGAAAACCCGCTGCTGCACGTCGCGCGGACTCTTGTCGTAGTGATAATCGAGGCCTGCCTCGCCGATGGCCACACAACGCGGATGCACCGAGAGCTCGACCAGCTGCTCAACTGGGATATCAGGCTCCACCGCCGCATTGTGAGGGTGCGTTCCGACAGTGCAGAAGACACTCGCATGCGCTTCAGCCAAGGCGCGATAAGTCTCGAAACGGGCCACATGGGTTGAGATCGTTACCATGCGACTTACACCGGCGGCAGCCGCCGCAGCCAGAACCTCGGGGAGGCGGCTTTGAAAGTCCGGGAAATCCAGGTGGCAATGACTATCGACCAACATCAGTGAAGGCGCCCTCCTCTGCGGCAGCAAGCTGCATAAAGCGGATCAGCCTGCCCGTCTACCGACGGACGCCCTGAGCCGTTGCCACCGGTTCGTCATCCTCCTTTGTCTCCTTGCGCAGCATGTTGCGCAACCGCTCCTGATGCCTCTGAACCGGAGCTTCCTCGCACTCCTGCGGCCGAACCACAGGCACCGTCAGGCACACGCTTTGCGCTGGAAGGACATCGCACCAGTCGTGGATCAGCTGCTTGTAGCATCGCCCCACGGGGCGAATATTGCGATTGAGATCATAGAGGCCCACGGGCGTGGCACGGTTGTTCTCCTCCCGAAGCGCTGTATCCCAGTCCATCTGATCGGTGAGCGAGTACCAGGTGAAGCCGACGATCGGCACACCTGTGTTGCGGACCCTCAGAACGTTCGCCCATTGCTTCCAAAGCCAGTTGACCGCTTCGTCGCCATTGGGCCCCTCCATGAGGTTCGTTTCGGTATGCATCACCGGCAACTTATAGCGGTCGTAGTACTGCCGCGTGATCTCGTCATAGCCGAACACGTCGCCGGCCGCCCTCGTCAGGCCATCAGCCTGAACCCTGTGCTCATTGGTGACATAGTAGTCGTTGCCCATAATGCAGTGGTGGCGCAGGGACGAGCGGCTGAGGAAGAAATGGTATTCGTCCCGAGTCATGCCGCTGTCCATCAGGAACTCGTACATTTCCGAGTCGAGCCGCTTGCCGTAATTCAGATCAAGGGACAGGAATCGTCTGGCATTCATGATCTCGGCCGGCTTGATCGCCGCCGGGTTGTCTGCGTGGAAGTATTCGGAAGACTCGCTTTGAATGAACAGGGCATCCGGACGGACCTTGAGAATCCGCTCCATGGCCAGCACGTTGGCCTTCACGATGTGCTTGAGTGCCGTCACGAAGGCTTGATCGCTGCTCAGCTGCTCGTTCCACCAGCCATAGGCCGCCGAGAATTGGGCGCAGATGAACATCTCGTTGATGGGGGTGTAGAGCTGAACCCAGGAAAAGCGGCGTGCGAAGTCTTCGGCGTAAGCCCCGAAAAGATCGGGGAAATCTGGATTTTGAAAATTGCCGATCCAGTCCGGGACGCCGAAATGGCACAGATCGACAATCGGAATGATGTTGCGCTGTAGAATTTCGTCGAAGGTTATATCGGCAAAGGACCAGTCATAACGCCCGGGTCCTAGGAAGGTGTTATGGAGCGGGGGGCCGTAGCGCAGGACTTGGATCTCGAGGTCCTCGAGAAGATCGAAATCCGTCCGCCAGTGAGTGTAATGGCCGCATTTCTCCATCTGATCGATGCGGGTGCGGCCATTGTTGATAGTTGGGTTACTGTTCTCGACACCGGTCGCGAACATGAAGGTGGTGAACATCATACGCTTCCGCTGAGGGCCTAGGAGGGCCGATCAAAACGGAAGCGTCAGGACGCCTCCGCCTCGATATAACGCGGGAAAATCGGCGCAGGTTGCGGAAGAGCGGTCCCAGGCACCAGACGATGGTCCGGCCCGACCGCCGCAAGCGCCCTGCCCTCCGGCGGAATTGCCAGCAAGTCGAGCAGCTTGGCGGCAGCCGTCGGCACGAAAGGCTGGGCCAGGATGCCGACCGCCCGCAGAACCTCGGCCGTCACATAGAGCACCGTGTTCATGCGGGCCGGATCGCTCTTGCGCAGCACCCAGGGCTCCTGGGAGGCGAAATAGCGGTTGGCTTCGGCTACGACCGCCCAGATCTCAGCCAGCGTCGTATGAACGGCAAAATCCTTCATCGCCGCCCTCGCCTTCCCTGGCAAGGCATCAGCCAGCCAGAGAATGTCCTGATCGGCTTGGGTGAACTCGCCCGGCTGCGGTACAGCCCCGTCGCAGTTCTTTGCGATCATCGACAGCGACCGTTGCGCGAGATTGCCGAGGTCGTTTGCCAGATCCGCATTGATGCGGTTGACGATGGCCTCGTGGGAGTAGTTCCCGTCCTGGCCGAAGGGCACTTCGCGCATGAAGAAGTAGCGGATCTGGTCGACGCCGTAGGTGTCGGCGAGGTCGAACGGATCGACGACGTTGCCGACCGACTTCGACATCTTCTCGCCCTTGTTGAGCAGGAAGCCATGCCCGAAGACCCGCTTGGGCAGCGGCAGCTCCGCCGACATCAGGAAAGCCGGCCAGTAGACCGTGTGGAAGCGCACGATGTCCTTGCCGATGATGTGCACATCCGCCGGCCAGTAGTGCCAGCGCGGATCGTTCTCGTTCGGGAAGCCGCACCCGGTCACGTAGTTGTTGAGAGCATCGATCCACACATACATGACGTGCTTCGGGGCATCGGGAACTGGCAGGCCCCAATTGAAGGTCGTGCGGCTGATCGAGAGGTCCTGCAGGCCGGAACGGACGAAACTCGTGATCTCGTTGCGGCGGGTTTCCGGGCTGATGAAGTCCGGATTGGCCTCGTAATGGGCAAGCAGGCGATCCTGATAGGCGGAGAGGCGGAAGAAATAGCTCTCCTCCTCGATCCAATCGACCGGCGTTCCCGTGGGCGCGCGCCAACTGCCGTCGGGCTGCTTCGTCAGTTCGCTCTCGTCGTAATAGGCCTCGTCCCGGACCGAGTACCAGCCGGAATATTTCGAGAGATAGATATCGCCCTTCTCCTGCATCCGGCGCCAGAGTTCCTGGGTCGAGGGCAGATGATCGGCATCCGTGGTGCGGATGAACCGGTCGTAGGAGCAGTCGAGCCGATCGGCCATGGCTTTGAACTTGGCAGCCATCTCATCGACAAAGGCCTTCGGAGTCGTGCTGTTCTTGTCGGCTGTCTGCTGGATCTTCAGGCCGTGCTCGTCCGTGCCGGTCATGAAGAACACGTCATAGCCGTCGATGCGCTTGAAGCGCGCGATCGCGTCAGACGCGACGACCTCGTAGGCATGACCGATATGGGGAGCCCCATTCGGGTACGAGATAGCCGTGGTGATGTAGAATTTCTGCTTGTCGGCCATATCGAATCCTAAGCCCTGAAATCAAAGATCCTTCCGACGCCGAGGCTTCAAGCCGCCCGCCGAACCGCATCGGCAAGATCGTCGAACATCGTCAGGATGAAAGGCCGGCGGTCGAGGTTGAAGACGTCGATCTCGCGCGCCGAACGGCCGATCTTCTCACATACCTCCACCAAAGGCGCAAGGCGGGAGGCGCCGAGCCCTGCCCGTTCATGGAGCCGTTCGGACACCCAGCGCTGCACGGTTTCGAGAGCCAGCTCGTAGCTGTCGTCCGCATCGCGCCGCGAGAGCGCTTCCGCCAGAGCGAGGACCTGCTTGGTGTCGGTTTTCGGCAATCCGTTCAGGAGGCGGGTGACCTGATCGATGAAGGCAACCTTTTCGGCATCGAGCAGTTCGAGGGTGCGCCGGACCGAGCCTTCGCCGTAGCGCAGCGCCTGATCCACAAGGTCCCGCGGAATATCTATCCAGGGAGAACCGAGCGAGGCAATGGCCGCCTTGATGTCCTGGTCCTCCAGCGGGCGGAGCAGAAGGCGCCGGCAGCGCGAACGGATGGTCGGAAGAACTCTTTGGGGCGCGTGGCTGACGATGAGGAAGAGCGAGCGCGGCGGCGGCTCCTCGATCACCTTGAGCAGGGCATTGGCACTCGAGATCGTCAGGTCCTCGGCACTGTCGACGATACAGACCCGATAGCCGCCATCGGCCGCGGTCGAGCCGAACATGCCGAGCGCCTTGCGGACGGCATCGACAGGAATGGTCGCCGAAGGCCCCTTCTTGTCGGTGGCCGGAGCCCTTCTCAGAACCGAGAGATTGGGATGCGAGAGAGCCGCCACCTGGCGCGCCACGTTCGTGTCGGCGGACACATCGAGGCTTGAAACGGCTCGGTCGTCGCTTTTATGCGGATCGAGAACGGCGCGGGCGACGCGATAAGCCAGGGTGGCCTTGCCGATGCCCTGAGCGCCCCCGATCAGCCAGGCGTGATGAAGGCGGCCGCTGCGAAGCCCTTCCAGGAAGGCCTCCTCGCCTTCCCGGTGGCCGAAGAAGGCGAATTGCTCTCGGGGGTGTGGGGCGCCCTCAAGCCGATCCGGTTCGGCCACATCCTGATCGTCACGCGACATCGAGAGGCCTCGCCGCAGGCTCGGTCATTGGGGGCAGACGTTCGCGCAGGGCCGTCCAGATCGCAGTTTCGACCTCATCCGGATCCTGGTCCGCATTGATCACCACGCACCGTTTCGGCTCCGCCTGGGCAATGGACAGGTAGGCTTGGCGAAGCGACTGGTGGAAGGAAATATCCTCCTCCTCGAACCGATCTGCCCCCTCGCCTTTCCCGGCCTGTCTCGCTCCGGCCCTGGCGAGCCCGACTTCGGCGGGCAGATCGAGGATGAAGGTCAGGTGGGGCTTCACGCCCTGCAGGGTCACCGTCTCGAGCTGGTCGATCAACCCCTTGTCGATATTGCCCACGGAGCCTTGATAGGCCCGGGTCGAATCCGCGAAACGGTCGCACAGGACGTGGGTCCCGCTCCTGAGCGCCGGCGTGATGGTCTTGTCCAGGTGATCGATGCGGGCGGCGGCGAACAGCAGGGCCTCCGCGAAGGGTCCGAGATGCTTCGCGTGCCCGCCTAAAATGTACGCGCGGATTTCCTCGGCGTAGGGCGAGCCGCCCGGTTCGCGGGTGACGATAACCGGCTGGGCGAGCTGCCCGAGCCGGTTCTTAAGCCTCGCGATCTGGGTCGACTTGCCTGCACCCTCCCCGCCTTCAAACGTGATGAAGCAGCCTGCCATCAAATGCCTTCGATCACGCTCGTGAAAGCGCGGCGCACCCAGCCTGTGCTGAATTCCAGCAGGCCATCCAGAGCCCGCTGGCTCAGCGTTCCCTGTTGGATATCCTCATTGGCGTAAAGCGGCATTTCGAGAGCCTGCATGTCACCGCGGTTGACCTGGAGCCGGGCCACCTCGGCGCCTTTCTGGACGGGGGCTTTGAGAGGACCGGTGTAGATGATGCGAGCGGTCACCCGTTCGCTTTCCCCACGAGGCACAAGTACACGAACAGGCTTCTTGGACACAAGCGGCAGCGACCGTCTGTTCCCACCGAAAACCTGAGCTTCGCCAACAACCTGCCCTTCCGCGAAAAGCTGCTGGGTTTCGAAGGCCCTGAAACCCCAATCCAGAAGCTTGCGGGACTCCGCCGCGCGATCCTTCGCCGTCCTGAGGCCGTTCACCACTACGATCAGACGCTGCCCGTTCTGAACAGCCGACCCCATCAGCCCGTAGCCGGCTTCGTCGATATTGCCGGTTTTCAGCCCGTCAGCGCCGATATCCATGAACAGCAGCGGATTGCGGTTCTGCTGGCGAATCTTGTTCCAGGTGAACTCCCGCTCCCCGAACATCTTATAGAGATCCGGGTATGTCTCGATGACGTGAAGGGAGAGCTTCGCCAAGTCGCGAACGGTGGCCTTCTGCTCCGGGTGCCCGTAGCCCGTCGCGTTGCGGAACGTCGACTTCGAAAGCCCGATCTGCTTTCCCCGCTCATTCATCATGCGGGCAAAGTTGTCTTCCGTCCCGGCGATGCCCTCGGCGAGGGCGATCGCGGCGTCGTTGCCTGACTGAACGACGAGGCCCCGCAGCAGATCCTCGAGCCGGACAGGGGTATTCACCTTGGCGAACATGGAAGAGCCACCAGACCCCCCTCCTCCTTTGCGCCAGGCATTCTCCGAGATCATGAACTCGCTGTCGAAGTTCAGGCGGCCAGCTTTGATCTCGTTAAAGACCACCTCGGCCGTCATGACCTTGGCCATACTGGCTGGTGCGGTCAGTTCATCGGCATTCTTCTCGAATAGAACCGCATGGCTGTCGGCATCCATGAGGATGGCCGTGGGCGCTGATGTTTGGAAATTCTGCGCCTGCGCCGCTCGAGACCAGACAACGGCAAGGGAAACAGCACCCCATACAAGACCAATCGCCGCCAGGGATCGGGCGATCTTAACATGACGCATCGTCAGATTCTCCAGGATCTTCCCCCTAGGAGACCCCGAATCTGTGGCGCGTCAATAACAAATCAACGCCCGGCCCTCCCGGCGCGTGCGCGATGTTACAGTGATCCGATCGAGGGACGTTCGTCGAGCTACCGAAGCACGAATTTGGATGAATTGGTCGCCGTGTATGCGCCATTCCGCTGGAAGCCTGCCGGCCCATTGCCTGCCGGGGTCTCATAGAGGCTCGCAACGACAGGACGCGATGGGGGAACGGTCCCAGGAGCCGCCGCGCTGATTCGGGCAACCGGGCTTGCTGCACCCGGTATCGTTCCGAGGTCGAACGGACGCTCAGGCGGGAGCGGTACATTGCTCGCGACAGCTCCTGACATGCCAACCGGCTGCGTCGTGCGAATTGGCGCAGAGTAGGCCCCGTTATCCGGCTCGTAGGTGCGAAGGGCAATGGCCTGGCGCGGCGCACTCGACTGCGGCGCAGCCTGTGCGATCATGGTCGGAGCCGAGCCAGTCAGGCTTGCAGGCTGTCCGTCCGTTCGCAGACTGGCCAGAAGGATACGGTCGTCGCTGCCATTCGTGGAAGCGCGCCCAACATACTCGACCCGCACTCGCGCAGTCCCGGACTGCCGGAAACCGAGGGCCGCGGCGGCACGCTCGGAGACATCGATCACTCGGTTGCCGTGGAACGGACCGCGATCATTCACGCGGACGATCATGGAATGGCCGTTCTGCATATTCGTGACGCGCGCGTAGCTGGGCAGCGGCATGGTCGTATGCGCAGCCGCAATCGAATCGCGATCAAAGACCTCGCCGTTCGCCGTCATGCGGCCATGGAAGTTCGCACCGTACCAGGACGCCAAGCCTTCGCTGGCGCGGGGCGTCTCGTTGGGAACGTAGGTGCGGCCAGCCACCATATATGGCTTTCCGACCATTTGGCGGCCGCCGCCTTTCGGAATGGGCTGGCCGTCGGCGACGACCTTCGGACTCGGGGCGACGCCGTACTTCGGATCGATACCGCCTCGGACGTTGGAGGAGCAATTGGCAGCGGTCAGTGCAATCGCGGTCACGCCTGCGATGCGGAGCAATGTCCGCTGATGGGAGGAAAGAAGGGTTCCCTTCTTCGCTCCGGCCGTCGCTTCTGCGCGATTACAATGCATATCGCCTCGCATTCCATTATCCGCACTGTGCATGGCAGCGCGCCCGATGATCTCGGGCATCGCGCCAAAATGCTTTTGGGGCCCTTAAAGGAAAGTTAAATGGCCGCGCTTGTCAATGGCAAAGCTGGAAAGTTCATAATATTGTTTCTATTTGGAAAATAACTATTCAAATCAATTGGATGAAAGCAAAATTTTGAGTCTTACTTTAGCTTGAACCATTTCCCAGTCCCAGGTGTTAGAAAAGCGTCCTGACCGAGCGAGAAAGCCGAAAAATGAGGAGATCCGAGAGATAATCCTGTTAAATCAATACATTAATGTGCATCGATCCGCCGCGATGCAAATATTGAGGGTCCATTAGGGACGAGCGCCACCCATGGATGACTCGTTGTTGATTCACCGGGCATTTTGAGGTGGCTTGGTTAACGGACCGCTTGCAGCCCAAGACTGTAACGGAATCTCGTCTCGAAGATGGCGGAGAGGGTGTCCGCCATACTAGCGTCCAGCCGAAGTCAGTAGCATCCAGAAATCCCGTGAAATCATAGGATTTTACACTGGCGTGTATCTTACGGTGTCCAGCCTCATCCGCTATAATCCAGCCTCAAAGGTGGGGAAGAAGGTGGGGAAGAAGGTGGGGAAGGATACGCACAGATGGCACGGCAGCTGCATACGTTGAGCGCCAGGACAGTCGCAACACTGACAAAGCCGGGGCGGCACTCTGACGGAGGTGGGCTTTATCTGAACATCACTGCGAGCGGTGCCCGCTCGTGGGTGTTCATGTGGAAGGCGGACGGCAAGCGCCGGGAGATGGGGCTTGGTCCTTTGCGGGATGTGCCCCTCGCCAAAGCCCGCGAGAGAGCGGCAGACGCCCGCCAGAAGCTCGCAGATGGGCTGGACCCCATTGCGGCACGAGACAAGCCCAAAGTGATGACCTTCGGTGAGGCAGCCGATGCTCTGATTGAGAGCATGTCATCCTCCTGGCGCAACGAGAAGCATCGTGCCCAATGGAAGATGACCCTCGCTGTCTACTGCGAGCCGCTCCGGGCTAAGCCGGTGACAGAGATTGGCACCGAAGACGTCCTCAAGGTTCTGAAGCCTCTATGGACCGCCAAGCCCGAGACAGCCTCACGCCTGAGGGGACGCATTGAGCGGGTGTTCGATTTCGCTCGCGCCCGAGGACAAATAGCGGGCGAGAACCCGGCCCGGTGGCGGGGGCACTTGGATGCCATTCTGCCCAAGCGTACGAAGCTCACACGAGGGCATCACAAGGCGATGCCGTTCGATGAGGTGCCCACGTTCATTGCCGCTCTGCGAGAGCGGGACGGGATAGCGCCTCGTGCTCTGGAGTTCGCTATTCTCACGGCAGCCCGGTCCGGTGAAGTGTTCGGAGCCTTATGGGAGGAATTCGACCTTGAGGCTCGTGTCTGGACCGTGCCTGCAACTCGCATGAAGGCTGGGCGGGTGCATCGAGTGCCGCTATCAGCTCGTGCGGTCGAGATCCTGCGGCAGATGGAGCAGAACCGGCTCAGCGAGCTTGTCTTTCCTGGCACAAAGCCTGGGCGGCCTCTCTCGACGATGGCGCTGGAAATGGTACTGCGCCGAATGAAAATTGACGTAACGGTTCACGGCTTCCGCAGTGCGTTCCGTGATTGGGCAGGAGAGTGTACGCATTTCCCGCGTGAAATAGCTGAGGCAGCTCTGGCCCACCTTGTCGGCGATGAGGTTGAGCGGGCTTACCGGCGCGGCGATGCCTTGGAGAAGCGCCGCAAGCTGATGGATGCTTGGGCTGTTTTCCTTGAGCAGAAAGCCCGAAGCAATATCGTGCGCTTGAACGCGAACCGCACAATTCGCTGAAACAAACCGCGCCAAATTCTGCGGGGTCTGTGGATTAGGAGAATATCAACGAATTTGTGTCCGCACGGCAACCTTTAGGCCACGCATTGCGGTCTAAGGTCATCCTAAGCGAATCAAAGTGGTTCGCTGCGGACCAGCCTTCCGCAAGAAAGGCCCAGAAAGTGTAAGCCTTCCTCATCGGAAAAGCTTAAGGCTAAGGAAAGCGATTGAGAATTCCGGAACAACCATTAACGATATTCAACGTCCGATACGGATTTAGCAAATCCGTTGAGGATTGACCTCTCACATGAGAAGTCAGCGACGTGAAAAAAGAACCGCCCCCTAATTGGTCGTTAGGGGGCAGTCCTGTAGGCCGAAGCCTGTGCTCTCATAAAGCGGGTCAAAGCCTACTGGGAGCTTGCGAGTTGAGTCAATCAAATCTCTCGTGAGCCTCCCCGTCGTTTCATGCACAATGCAACAATGAAGGGACGCAGGCCCTATGGCTTTGCAGAGTGTTGACTCGCGCCTGATGGCGAACTCTTCGGTATCCCCCCAGCTGCCACCCACAGGCTTTGTCCGGCTTCCCGGCATCCTTGCCCCGAAAGGGCCGATTCCGGTCAGCAAGTCTACTTGGTGGGCAGGCATCAAGGACGGACGCTATCCTAAGCCTGTGAAACTCGGCCCGCGCATCACCGCATGGCGAGTGGAGGATATCCGCGCCCTCATTGCTAGTGCTGCGAATGAGCGCTGACGTCAGAAGCTAAAAGCTTCCGGATCCATCCCATTCATGACCGTGCAAGAGAAAGCCCCGCACAAGTGGGTCTTGCACGGGGCAACAAGGTGATTTGCAATGAAGAGAATACCCGAGCGGCGCTTGCGCCGCAATGCGAACCTGTGCCCGCTGCCGCTCTTCGCTTGGGCAGCATCGCAGCCACTCCACTCCCATCCCCGTGTGGTGAAAAGCCTGTCCACGCGGTTCGGATTATCTCCAGCCTTAGCGCTGACTGTTGCAGAACTGGCAGGCTTTCGCACGGAGGCGCAAAATGTCTAACGATGTTGTTGAACTCCTCGTGCAGCGGCTCGACACCCACGAAAGTTTGCGCCTGAAGGGGCGTGAAGCATGGACGCTCGCCTGCCTCATGGAAGTGCGTGAGCACGGAGTGATTCCATTGGAAAGACCGGCCCCACGCTGGTCAGCATACGTGCATTCTCTGCGGAAGCGCGGACTTAGTATCGACACCATCGATGAGCCTCACGCTGGTCCGTATTCCGGGACGCACGGGCGCTACATCCTGCGCACACCCTTACGGGTGCTCAGGGCTTTTTCTGCCGGGGAGAAGCGTCGTGCGGCTTAATCGGCGCGGGTCAGAGAACATCTCCTGACTCTGAGAAGCCCAGCAGCCGGGGTTTGCGCCTCGGCTGCACCCTTCCTCATCAATCTTCAGAACCGGCGCCCTTGACCTTCTCAGGGCCGCTGTGAGGCACCTCATGCCCAGACGTCACAATAACAAGGGCCGAAGCACAACAGAGCGCTTCGTTTCCCTTCCTCATCACATGCTGCGTTCACCTGCCTGGAGGTCTCTTTCATCAGTGGCTCGCTGCATCTTTCTTGAACTGGCTGCCATCTTCAACGGCGGCAACAATGGCTTCATCGCCCTTTCCACCCGCGATGCTGCCAAGTACGTCCGCTGCTCGAAGGACACGGCCGCACGTGCATTTGTTGAGCTGACTGAGAAGGGCTTTATCGTCTGCTGCTCCCGTGGACATTTCGACCGCAAGAGCCCTCATGCGAGCGAGTACCGACTGACGCTCTACTCCTGCAATCGCACAGGCGAGAAAGCCTCGAAAGCATTTATGCGCTGGCACCCGGACCAAGCCAAATCTGTAGCCGGTCCGATGGGAGGAACAGCCGGTCCGATTACAAGGACAGTTCATGGCTCCACGAAAGAAAATTACCGCCTACGGTCCGATGACAGGGACCGAGACTCCTCGTTTGAGCCCTCCAGCGGTCCGACTACAGGGACACATATAATCTACCAGATGGGGTCTGGGGTGCAGGAGGCGAGCGAGCAGTCAGGAGTAGTGGTGAGACTAGAGCCGAGAGGACGTCGCCATGCCTCGTGACCGGCAGCGCCTCACTCTTGAGAGCGGCCCTAATACCAGGTCCCTGAAGGTCTGACTCGTTCGTGATTTCCAGGATTGCGGTGGGTGTGATTCAACTTGGTGAGCCAAGGAGGGTTGCCATGCCGATCCCACTCCGCTCTGACTTCGATGCTT
>NZ_JBVVAK010000187.1:0-13085 GCF_055792825.1 Microvirga sp. GN3 | reverse complement strand
ATGCCCAGGGTGGCGATCGCAGCAGAGAAAGAAGACCGTGACATGAGACGTGCTCCTTGCGTGGCTCAAAGCCCCACAGCTTACAAGCAAGCGGGGCAGGAGCACGGCCGGACCATCCCATTAGCGGCCATTCACCTAGCTATAATTTCGGCGGCAACTGATGTGCTCAATCATCACGGCAGAGTACCGCTAATCCGATTATATTGCGGTCCTTAGTGACGAAGGTGCGAAGTCGAAATAGGAATTTGGCTAAGGTCCGCCCAGTGCCACTTGCCGTCTTATGAGTTAATCTTGGGGAACCGACGATCCTGGGCTTTGTTGGTTGGTATCGCCTGCATGGGGAGGAGCCCGATGATTTGCTGGCAGAAGACTCTTCAGGTCGCAACCTTCATGCTGCTCGTCTCTACCGCGGTTTTGGGAGCAGCGGTTGCTCAGCAGGCTCAAGATACGTCGTGCTCAGGAACGATGACCCAGCAACTGAGGCGCTTCAGCGAGAAGTGCCTGTCCGATCTAGTGACTTTCGTCTCCTCGCAGCCGGATATGACGGCAAAGGTCTATAGCGAGAAGGAGAAGTACTTCGTCAGCGTCATCCGAACCGACGATGGGCTGCTCGCCGAGGCCGTCAGCAAGTTCAATTATCCTCTCATGAAGGAGGACACCCTCGAAGCGCTCAAGCGCCTCGGCTGGACGCCCCCGGAGAACGAATCCGACAACTGGAAGAAGAAGATCCTCAGCGATCAGGTCAGGGCCGGCGCCGCGGCCCAGGAGCTCAGCCAGGCTCTTGGAGCCTATGGGCTCAAGCAGGGGGAGGCGATCTCCCTGACCGTGGGACCCAAGCTGGCGGACAAGCCCACGAGCGGCTAGCCCCCGCCCAAGTTCCGTCAGGGCCGAACGGCTGGTGTTTCCAGAGGCATGCCCCTGGCACGGGTCATCAGGAACAGTTCGAGTTCGACATATTCCTGCGAGCCGTAGGGGTACGGCTCCGCCCGCACGCCTATCATGCAGTTTCTCAGCCGCCGCTGAAGGGATCCCATGCCTTGCCATTCCAGACGATAGATAGGGTAGCCTGTTGGATGGGACTGGGGGATCACGCTGCTGGCAAGTCTTCTCCCCCAGTTGTCGTCATGACAATTGGCGCAGGAGAAGTTTAGCTGGCCCTGTTGCTGCTCATAAAGCTCCTGCCCCCGGGCGCGGAACGGTTCAAGGCGCTTGTCTTCACCTGTCGTGATCGGCATGCCGCGTGACTGCTTTCCTATGAAAGCCGAGAGCGCGAGAAGCTCCCGGCTTTCGAGTGGAAAAGGTGCCGCGTTCTGTTTGGTCTTCCGACAGACATTGATGCGGCTCTGGAGATCAATCGGCCGTCCGCTCTCGGCGAAATAGACAGGATAGCGCGCGGCAACGCCCTTCATGCTCACGGCCGCGTCCCCGTGGCACTCGGCGCAGGAGCGCCCGGGCATACCAGCCTTCGCGTTCCAGAGGGCCTCGCCCTCGGTGACCCACAGCATGCCTGGGTTCGAGAAGTCATCCTGCTGGGTCGCCTGCGATTCCGGGCTCATGAACTCGAATCCGGACTTGCGCTCGGGCGGCGATTGAGCAATGGCAAGAGAGATGCATAGGCCCAGTGCGCCCCCGAACTCGGCGGTCAGCGCAAAGCCCTTCAGCACACCCCTCATTCGACCGCGATCTCTGCTGTCTCGAGATGGGCCTGCCCCCGATCATCGATCCATCGGAACGCGATCCGTCCGCTCTCCGTTGCTGTGGTGGTGAAGGAGAAAAACGGGTTGGCGGCGATGGCCGGGAACAGATCCGCGCTGAAGATCTCTTCGCCGTTATACGTGCAGATGAAACGATTGATGATGTCGCGCGGCACAAGCGCCCCGTCGGGCCCGGTTCGGTATCCCGTCTCCATCGGATGCGAGATGAGTGCCTTGATCTCGATGATGTCACCCCGCTTGGCCTTGGCGGGAACATTGATGAGCGCGCGTGCCATGTTCAGCTCTCCACGCAGGCCGGCAAGGTGACGATGAGTTCGGCCTTGTCGGACCAGAATGTGCCATCACTCAGCTGAGCAATCGAAACGATGTTCTGGGAGTCTCCCAAGCGGATGCGGGTGGACACATTGGCCCGCCCGGCCCGTGGGTTTAGATAGAAAAGAGCCACGTTCGGCTGGGGATTACGTTCGTTGAAGATGGCGATCCTCTTCACGTAGTCCTGTGCGGTCATCGGGCTGTCGACCTTTACGGTCAGGGGTACGGAGTTGCCGTTTTCCACGAGCGGGGGGATCTCGAGGGTCACCCTTCCCTCACGCACCTCCGCCTCGCCGACGAAGGTTTTGATGGCAGCAGCCATGCTCTCAGGCGTCGCCCGAGCGGGGCGTGCGATGATCAACGCCAGAGCGCCCGCGCCAGCTGCAAGAATTTCACGCCTTGACGTCTCAACGGGTCCTGGCTTCCGGCTCATGGCGTCTCCGTTAGCGTTGTGAGGAACGCCACCACGTCCTCGACCTGCTCTGCGCTCAACACGGGCTTATCCTGCCAGTTCCGCCCAACGCGGACGAGACCATCCATGTCGTAGTAGGGCGGCATGATTGTCGAAGGATTCAGCCGTCTGCTGTCGACGATCTTGAGTCTCAGTTGGCCTTCCGACCAGCGGGTTCCGACCCCTGTCAGGTCGGGAGCGAGGTTGCCCTGAAAGCGCTGCTCCGGAAAGGGGCCGGTATGGCACAGCAGGCAAAGGCCTCTCTGACGATCCACCACGATGGCACGACCGCGGACAGGATCTCCCCTGATCCCGGTCAGCGGCTGCGGGATAGCGTCACCAACAATCTCATAAGGGCGTAGGTCCTGCGCCATGCCTTGGCTGGGAATGATGGCGGGAAGAGCCAAAGCCGCTGCCATCGCCGAGAGATCATTAGCCATAGACTTCACTGGTGATGGTCTGGAACCAAGCTTCGGCATAGATAGCTTCCTGAGCCCTGAAGGCAGGCTGTGCGTTCACAGGGCTGGTGCCGCCAGCACCCTCCACATCGGTCAGCACCCCATTGCGTGGACTGTACACACCGGCGACGGAAATTCCGTATTCGGGTGCCACGAGGCTGTAGCAGGTGTTAATGAGCTTTGGCTCAGCCGGAGCCTCGCTTCGGAGGAGGCTTGCAATTGCCGCAGCACAGACTTTTGCCTGGGCGTTGGCGGAGAAAGCCGACTTCGGCATGCCGCCCGCAATCGACGCATCACCGATCACGTGAATATTCGGTTGCAGGCGGGACTCGAATGTCACGGGATCGATGGGGCACCATCCGGTCCGATCCGCAACGCCAGCCGCCTGCGCAATCTGGCCGGCACGCTGCGGCGGGATGACGTTGACGACGTCGCCTGTATGCCGTCCGAAATCGGTAACCAGCGTCCTGGTCTTCGGGTCGACCTCGATGACCTTACCGCCGGACGACAGGGACACCCACTCGATCATGCCGGGATAGAGATCCTGCCACGCAGCCTGGAACAGACGCTGTTTGGAGAAGCTGTCCTTCGCATCCAGGATGAGGAGCTTGGATCGTGGCTTATGCGTCTTGAGGTAATGCGCGATCAGGCTTGCTCGCTCGTAAGGTCCCGGCGGGCAGCGAAACGGATTGGCGGGAGCCGCCATGACGAACGTGCCACCATCATCCATGGCTTCAAGCTGACGGCGCAGGAGAGTCGTCTGCTCTCCAGCCTTCCAGGCATGCGGCATGGCCGCGGCCGCCGCCTCGTCATAGCCGGGCAAGGCATCGAACCGGATGTCGACGCCTGGAGAGAGGACGAGACGATTATAATCCAGCGAGGAGCCGTCCTCGAGAATGATGCGCCGGATTTGTGGATCGACGCGGGTTGCCATTTGTCGGACGATCCCAATTCCTTCCTTCTCGATAGCATCGAGCATGAACTGTTGCGCCTCGATCGGGCGCAGGCTGGCAAGCACTGCATTGCTGAATGGGCAGGCGGTGTAGACAGCGCTCGCCTCGATGAGGGTTACGGCCAGTCCCTTCCGCTTCAGCTCCCGGGCGCACGTGGCCCCTCCGAAGCCGCCTCCGACAACGACCACCTTTGGCAAAGCCTGGCCAGTCGACCAGCGAGGGAATGCAGCGGCGGCGACTCCCACGGCTGCCGTTTTCAGAAGCGTCCTTCGGGTCAGGGCTTGAGACATACCCACCTCTTAAGGTTGCCGACTGAGCCAGAGTGCAATGGCGCGGGTTTCCTCGTCCGTGAAGCCTTTGGCGATGCGATCCATGACCGTTGCCGGACGCTGGCCCGTCCGGAAGTCCTGCATGGCAGTCACGATCTCCTCCGAGGGGCGGCCGTGAAGCGGAGGAACGGCCGCACCGGAGACGCCGGAACCATGACAGCCGGAGCAGGCTGTGGCGCCGGGAGGCGTGATGCTTTGAGCCACGGCCGGCGCCGCTTCAACCATCATGGCGACCGCCATCGACATCATGCTTCCCAGCTTGAGAGCCGATGTCAGGCGCATCCTGCTCACGGCCTTAAGCCCTGCGCAGGTCGACTTTCGTCAACGGGCCAGAGCGAATTCGCTTTCCAGTCGCAGCGAAGATGGCATTCAGCACAGCCGGTGCCGCCACGAAGATCGTCGGCTCGCCGACGCCGCCCCAGAAGTCTCCCGACGGCATTACGATGGAATCGACTGCGGGCATCTCGTCCATGCGCATCATCTGGTAGGAGTCGAAGTTCTCCTGCTCCACCTTGCCGTCCTTCAATGTGATCTCGCCATACAGCAAGGCAGTCAGCCCATAGACGAACGAGCCCTCGATTTGCGCCTCGATCTGTTGCGGATTGACCGCGTGGCCGCAATCTGTCGCCGCCACGATGCGATGGATCTTCAGTTTGCCGCTATCGTCGACCGAAACCTCCGCACAGGCCGCAACGTAGCTGCCATAGCCCATATGCTGGGCCAGACCGCGGTAGACCCCTTGTGGCGCCGGCGTGCCCCAGCCTGCCTTTTCGGCCACCGCATTGAGCACGGCAAGGTGCTTGGGATGATTGACGAGCAGCTTGCGCCGGAACTCGAGCGGATCCTTGCCGGCGGCATGCGCCAGTTCGTCCATGAAGCATTCGAGGTACAGAGCATTCTGATTGTTGTTCACGCCACGCCAGAAGCCTGGCGGGATCGGCGGGTTTCGCATGGCGTGATCGATGAGCAAGTTCGGGATCGTGTAGCCGAGCACGCCTTCCGTCCCGCTCGGATTCAGGCCCTGGAAAGTGGCTGGATCCCGCCCGTTCTGGAGCCCCTGGGGATTGACACCCGCCAGGATGGACTGCCCCGAGATGCGCATGTGCAGTCCGGTCAGGTTCCCGTCCGCATCGAGAGCTCCGACCATCTTGGCCTGAGTGACGGGGTGATAGTGCCCGTGCAGCATATCCTCCTCACGGGACCAGATCAGCTTCACGGGCGTGCCAGGCATCTCCTTGGCGATCAGGACCGCCTGACGGACATAGTCGTGGCTTGTGGCGCGCCGGCCGAAACCACCACCGAGGTTCTGGCGATAGACATCGCATTTGTCGATCGGCAGGCCCGAGGCCGCAACGGCCGTGGCGAGAGCAGCCTCGGCATTCTGCGTTGCCGTCCAGACCTCGCATTTCTCATTAGTCCACAGAGCCGTGGCGTTCATCGGCTCCATAGTGGCATGGTGCTGGTATGGGAAACCGTACTCGGCTTCCACCTTCTTGGCCGCACCCGCGAAGGCTGCTTTGACATCACCTGCCTGGTTGCCGACAAAGGCCTGCTCCGCCGTCAGCCCTTCCTTGAGCATCTTATCGATGCCCTCACTGGAGAGAGCGGCATTCGGCCCCTCATCCCATTCGATGGGTAAGGCATCGAGCGCTGTCTTGGCCCGCCACCATGTGTCGGCAACGATTGCGACCGCGTTGTCACCAACGGCAACGACTTTCTTGACACCGGACATGCCTTGGACCTGTGCGGCATCGAAGCTCTTGAGCTTCCCGCCGAACACCGGGCAGGCCTTGATGGCAGCATTGAGCATCCCCGGACGCTTCACGTCGATGCTGTAGATCTGGGAGCCGTTCAGCTTTTCGGCCGTGTCGAGCCGCTTGACGGGTTTTCCGGCAATCGTCCAGTCCTTGGGATCCTTGAGCTGAACGTCCTTCGGAGCCTCGAGCTTCGAGGCTGCCTCGGCGACCTTGCCATAGCTTGTCGTGCGGCCTGATGGAGAATGAGTAATTACGCCTTTTGCGACTGTGCACTCGCCGGCCGGCACTCCCCACTCATTGGCGGCAGCCTGGATCAGCATCTGCCGGGCGGCGGCGCCTCCCTTGCGCATGTAATCATGCGAATCGCGCACACCCCGGCTTCCGGCCGTCTGGAAATTGCCCCAGACGCGGCTACGGGCAACGTTCTGACCCGGGGTCGGATACTCGGTCGTGACCTTTGCCCAGTCGCATTCAAGCTCTTCAGCAACGAGCTGGGCAAGGCCTGTCAAAGTGCCCTGCCCCATCTCGACGCGACCGATCCGAACCACCACCGTTTCATCCGGCCTCACCATCACCCACGCATTGATCTCAGGATTGCTTTGCGCAAGCGCCTCCCCGGTAAAGGGAATGTTGAAGCCCAGCATCAGTCCTCCAGCTGCAGCAGCGGAACCGACGAGGAATGAGCGGCGAGATACATCGAGTGCTGCAGTCATAGGTTCCTCCTGATCTCGATCAGCCACGGTTCTCTGAGGCAGCGAGCTTGATGGCCGCCTTAATGCGGTTGTAGGTTCCGCATCGACAGATATTCGTCATCTCGGCCACAATATCCTCGTCGGAAGGGCTGGGGTTGGCCTGAAGGAGTGCTGCAGCGGCCATGATCTGACCTGTCTGACAATAGCCGCATTGCGGAACATCGAGTTCGAGCCACGCCTTCTGCAATGGATGCGATGTGTCCGGAGACAAACCCTCGATCGTCACGATCTTCTGCTCAGACGTAACCGCCGATATCGGGAGACTGCAGGAACGTGTAGCAACGCCATCCACATGAACGGTGCAGGCGCCACATTGGGCAACGCCGCAGCCATATTTTGTGCCAGTCAGTCCGACCTGCTCGCGTATGACCCACAAGAGAGGCGTGTCTGGTTCAGCATCGACTTGGTGAACAGTTCCATTGATCGTCAGGCTGACCATCTCGTTCCTCCCGATTTTTGATTATGGGTGCATCTTCACGCGCAACTGAACTATGAAACTTAGAACGGTTCGAATGCCAGTCAATCATTCGTGACTGAATGGAATAGGAACTCGACGGTCCTGTATCTCACCTCCAGCTATGATTGGTTTCGCCGACTGATTGATAAGGTAAAATAACTTGAATGGACCGATTAGGAAAATCTGTACTGAATTGAGGGATTTTACGTATCGCACACATGGATTGTGCAATGCATCAATCCAGGTAATAGCAAACAGGTCGCGACTGTTTCGGACCGATTGTTCTCTTCAGGTTCTCTGCTCTCAGCAGAACGGTGGGGCAGAGTTTATGGAACCGCTACGTCATTCTCCGGTTGTGCCTTGGCAACCGTGACCACTGATAGGCTCTCCTATGCGCATTGCTCTTCTCACATTCATCACCTTGGCACTCACTCCGACGATGGTTCAGGCTCAGGATGTGGCGGCCGGCGAGAAGGTGTTTGCACAATGCCGGGCATGCCATCAGGTTGGCCCCACGGCCAAGAACGCCGTTGGTCCGGTGCTCAATGGCCTCTTCGGCCGGAAGGCCGGAACCGTGGAGGGCTACAACTATTCCCCCGCCAACAAGAACTCAGGCCTCACTTGGGACGAGGCCACATTTTCCGAATACATCAAGGATCCCAAGGCGAAGATCCCTGGCACCAAGATGGTGTATGCCGGCCTGAAGGATGAGCAACGGATTAAGGATCTGGCTGCTTATCTCAGGCAGTTCGATGCCTCCGGTCAGAAGGCCGCGTCTGCCAAGGGCGGCATTACGGTTGCAAGTCACTCGTCCTTGTTTGCCGCTATCCTGCACCAATAGTCCGCCTCAGGACAACTGCTCCGTCAACGTCGCTTTCGCTGGAAGCCCACGCGACGAACTGGTCGGGGCGGATGAGGATCCACTTCGCTTGGTATCGCTCGCGGCCGTCATCGCAGGAATCTCTGATGATCTTGAGAGGCACCCGCAGTCGCTCGGCGGCTATTTGAAAGGTGCTCAGGGCACTTTCATGGACGTCCAAGCCCAGGAGAGAAAAGCCCTCACCAAGCTCCTCAAAGACGTTGCAGCCTGACGAGAGAAGCATGGGCGCAAGATGATGTCCCGCCCGTGCTATGAAACTATGTGAGCCGAGAGCGGTGCAGCTGCTTCCGGGGTCTCCCCACACAATTGAGGAGCCGCGGTAGTTGGGCTCAAAGGCATTGATCTCGGCTTTTGCGCCGGAACTCCGAGCCCGCCATTCACGCTCAAACGTGCTCCGGTCGCGATCTGGATGGAACGTGTCCAGGAATTGTCTGTCAGTCGCGATGGCCCGCTCGATGAAATCTTGTGCCGTCGACTCAAAGACCGGCCTTCGTTCTTCGTCATAAGTATCCAGGAGACCGGGCCCAGCCCAGCCTTGCAATGTGGCGGCAAGCTTCCATCCAAGATTTACCGCGTCCTCGAGACCGGTATTGATGCCATAGCCACCGTAGGGCGGATGGCTGTGTGCCGCATCACCGGCGATGAAGACGCGACCTTTCCGGTAGGTATCTGCCGTGGCGATCCGCAATTCCCAGAACCCGATGTGGTCGAATTCGACGTCGAACTCCGCTCCGACTGCGGCATGAAGATATTGCCTGAAGTCGAAATTCTCCTTGGTTGTCCCGAGGGGGACCGGCGCATGGAAGAACCACGTTGTTCCGAGATTCACACGGCCGAAAAATTTCCAGTATCCCTCCAGTTCCGGATCCAGCACATTGTAATATGACTTGCCGGGATAGCGCTCCAGGAGCTGATGCAGGCCGTTCGAGCGGAACACCAGAAGCACCATGAGGCGGTCGTGGTCCGAGCGTGTCTGGGTGATGCCGCTCTGCTCCCTCACCAAGGACCGGCTGCCGTCACAGCCCACGACGTACCGGGCCCGCAGAACTTGGCGTTCATCCTGCCCACGCCTCGCGATGACCACATGCACGCCGTCATCGTCCTGGTTGACCTCCTCGGCGTTCCACCCATAGAACGTGCTCACGTGCGGGATCTCGGCGGCGCGCTGCCGAAGCACGGTCTCCGTTGCGTATTGCGGCAGCCGCTCGTTGTCCGTAAAATAGAACGGTCTTACGAGCTCCCGCTGAAGCCAGTCGTAGGTATAGCCCCCCAGCAGGGTTCCATACGCCGTCAATCCTCCAATACCAAACTCGCGCGGAATTGTTCGCGCTGCACGCAGCGCCTGCTCCGCACCCCAGAAATGGAAATGCTCCATCGTCCGCTGGGTGAGGTTCTGCCCTTTTGGGATGGGTTGCGGAGACGTGTAGCGCTCGACGACAACGCAGCGAATGCCGCGTTGTCCGAGCTCGATCGCAAGCCCCATGCCGACAGGGCCGCCTCCGACGATAATGACCTGCGCGTCTTCCTGTTTTGCGTCACTCATGGTCAGCTTGAGAAGCGATGTCCGGTGAGCTTTTCCAGGTTCCTGAAGTAGATCTTTTCCTTATCCTCCTGGGACAGATTCAGGCCCTCCAGAATCTGGAGCGTTTCACGGATATAGCCGGGTCCCTGCTCGGGATCGAAGGGGCAGTCGGAGGCAAACACGACATTGTCGACGCCGTAGAACTCGAGTCCGCATAGGGTCGCGGCCTTCGAGCCGAACACGGCCGTGTCGGCGTAGAAATCCTGTTTGAAATAGTCCAGCGGACGCTTCTTCAGGCTCTTCAGGAGGGAGAAGTAGTCCTCGTCGGAGGTGCGCTTGCCGAGTTGATCCCACCCTGGTCCGACGCGCCCTTCGAAATAGGGAACCATGGCGCCGAGGTGATGCGCAATAATCTTGAGGTTCGGGTACTTGTCGAGGGTTTGCGAGAAGACGAGCCGCGCCATAGCAACACTGGTCTCGTAGGGCCAGCCGAAGGTCCACCAGATCTCATAGAGCGACTTCTTCTCATCGAGATAGTCCGGATGGTTGGCGCCTCGGGATGGATGCAGCCATATGGGCTTGCGGAGTTCGTTCATGGCCGCGAAGAAAGCTTCGAATTCCGGCCGGTCGAGCGGCTTGCCGGCCACATTGCTGTAGATCTGAGTGCCGATCGCCCCGAGATCCCGGATTGCGCGCTGGGTTTCCGCGACGCCGGCGTCCGGAGTCGCAAGAGGAGTCTGGGCAACGAAGGCGGGAAAGCGGTCAGGATATTTGGCGCATAGTTCCGCAAGCCCGTCATTGCAGCGCTTGGCGAGTTCGAGCGCCATATCCGGATTGCCGCCCGAGATGATCTCCAGCGGCGGAGCCGGCAGCGACAGGACCTGCGCATAATCGGTGAACTTGTCCATCACGCGGAAGCGCTCGTCGAGATCATGGATCGCCGGGATGGCACGGGCACGGCGAACCATGTCTCCCATGTGACCCGCCACTTCTCCCATCAGATCGTAGTAGCCTTTCGGAAAGAAGTGCGTGAACGCATCGATCCGCTTCATCGAAATCTCCTCGTAAAATGTCTTGCAGAAGGGAGCTTGGCGTCCTGGCCGTGAACCAGAACACCGCTCGCATTCAGGGTCTGCTTGATCGCCTTGCAGACGGAAGCGGTTCGGGCGCCTATTCCTGTGTGATGCCGGCGTCCTTGACCACTTTCGCCCAGCGGGGCAGATCCTTCTCGATGAGTGCAGCCAATTGGTGGGGCGAGCCGCCGACCGGCACGAGCCCCTGCTTGGCGAACTGGTCGCGCACATCGGGCGAGGCCAGGATCTCGTTCACGACCTTGTTGTAGCGGTCGATGATGTCCTTCGGCGTGCCCGCAGGAGCGCTCAAGGCATACCAGAGATCAACCTCGAACCCGCTGACCCCTTCTTCCGCCAGGGTCGGCACGTCTGGCGCGAGCGTAGAGCGCTTCTCGCTGCCGAGCGCCAGCAGGCGAACTTGGTTCTCGGCCGCCATCGGCAGCACGGTGTGCACCGGGACGAACATCGCGCCTACATGCCCGCCCACCAGATCCTTCACGGCGCCGGCGGAGCCCGTGTAGGGGACGTGCCGAAGATCCACCCCGGCCGTGAGTTTGAACAGCTCCATCGCAAGATGCTGCGGCGTCCCGCGCCCGGGCGACGCGTAGGTGACCTGGCCGGGCTTGCCCTTGGCATAGTCGATCAGCTCTCGTGTGCTCTTCACCGGGATCGAGGGATGGACGGCCAGAACAAGAGAACCCGTGGCGAGTTCGACGATCGGCGCAAAGCTCTTCACGGGATCGTAGGGCAGGCTCTTGGAGAGCGCGGCATTCATCAGGAACGTGTTGACGCTGAGCAGGATCGTATGGCCGTCAGGCTCCGTGCGAGCCGCAGCGGCCGCACCGATGTTGCCGCTGGCACCAGGCTTGTTGTCGATGATGACGGGCTGGTTCCAGCGTTTACGCAGCTCCTCGCCGACGATGCGCGCCAGCACATCGGGACCGCTGCCCGGAGTGAAGGGGACGATGATGAAGATATTCCGATCAGACAAGCCCTGAGCCTGAGTTAGGCCAGGGGCGGCAGCCGACATCGCCAAGGCGGCGAGCAGACTCCGGCGCGAGAGTCCCACCATAATGTTTCCTCCGAATAGTTCTTGCGAGGCTGCGTTGGCGCGCAGTGACCGATTTTTCCGGCGTCCTCTTGCCAAGAAGAATGGAGTTCTTGAGCCTGTGGACAAGGGATCAGACCACTGGAAACGCATCCTGACTCGGATAGGGCCCCCTTCCTGTCCGGGCGCACGAGGCTATAGGGCAGTGGTTGAAGAATTGGGTTACACATAAGGGCGAGCCGCTGTTCTCAGGACCGCGTCGATCGGTATAGGCCCCGGACAACGCGCGCCAGCACGCCCAGCTCCTAGAAAATGAGCCTCGCGCGCTTGGGCTTAGTCCATTAGCGCCTGATACCCATTACCTGTGGCGTACCAAAGTTGGCCCGCTCTAAGGGTCGGATCATGGCAATTGTGCCGGCGACGAGAACGGCTCGTTGGCATCGACGACGAACAGAGCGAACTCGCGCAGGTCCTCGGAGCCGCTATTCGCCACCACCATCGGCGTGTCTATACCGTGACCGACCATGCTCTGGCCGGCCGTGAGGCGGGCCACGCCGTGCGGGGTCTTCTGAGACAGTTCTCCCTTGAGCACGTAGAACGCCTCCGAACCAGGGTGCGTGTGCGCCGCCGTGGCGCTGGCCTTCGGCCCGGCAGATACTCCTGTGCCATGATCCGAGGGAGTGGTCCAATCTCGGTGACCTTTGTGCCGCCCCTGGCGCCCTCACCCGCGCGACCAAGGGTGAAGAGCCAGACCTTACCGTCGTACTCGGCCACCAAGCCGAGGGAGCCGGCCGCCGCCTGCGCCTGCTCTTTCGTGTCGAAAGTGTTGATGTGCCAGAACTGCTCGCCGGGCGACAATTCTGTCACCCTCTTCTCGGCCAGAGGCTTCACGAAGAAGCCCTACTGTGCCGGGGCTGGCGCGGAAAGGATCAGCAATCCCGGGATCAATGCTGCTGCGAAGAGCTTGTGTTTCATCTCACAACCCTCCTGCGCCGGAGGAGCCGTGGCGCGAACGTGTGGCTCCAGCCGGAACCCATTTGCCCAATGCATGCTCAACCGCCGTGCAGCCACGACAGTACAGCCCTAGAGTACGCCCTCCAGGCCCGAAGATCCAGGAGAAGCTGGAGCAAGCCGCCGGCTCCAGGTCTCTTCAGGAGCACGGTGGATCGACCACGATCTCACCACCCGAATGATTTGGCCTGCGCGGCCTCGATACTCCGACCGCGTTCGCTGTAATCGAAACAGCTAGAGTCGGCTAATGGGATGGACCGGCCGTGCTTACCGGCGCACCCTTCATCTGGGGCGCCCAGCACGAGGACTTGAGCCATGCCCAAAGCTCCGCTTCAGCAAGTTGCCACCCTTGGCATCGACATCGGCA
>NZ_JBVVAK010000186.1:0-13122 GCF_055792825.1 Microvirga sp. GN3 | reverse complement strand
CCGACGTGGCAAGCCGCAGGTTCACCACCGGCTCCCCGTTCGACAGGCGACGCACCTCCGGGTCCCGCCCCAGATTGCCCACCAAAATCACCTTGTTCACAGAACCAGCCATAACGGCCTCTCCTCATTCTCAGGAGGCTGTTCTGGGCCCCTGGGGCGCCGGGGGCAAGCCGGGCCGAGGGTTCTGCACAGGCCTGTCCCCAGAAAGGATGGGCGGCGTAAAGCCGCCTCGCGCCGGGTCAGATGACGAAGAAGTCAGCCGCTGTCAGCTTAAGATTCTTGGAGAGGCTGGCGATCTCCACCGCCTTGCCCTTGCCGGAACCGTCTATATCGTAGAGGAGAACGCCCTTCTTCTTGTCATAGACGATATAGTCGTTCTTATCCTTCGCCTTGTCACCAATGGCGAGGAACGACCTGGACAGCTTGGTGGGATTTGCCTCCGAGCCCTTCTTGCCGAGCTTGGCGAACACGGCGTTGTCGAGCCAGATCGAGTCGTCCTTCACCTTGAAGTCGACGATCTTGTCCTTGTTGGTCCGCTTATTGGGTCTCGCGCTGAACACGAACGTATCATGACCGGCATTGCCGATGAGCGTATCGTTGCCTGCGCCACCCCAAAGGATGTCGTTGCCGGAACGGCCATCGATACTGTCGCTGCCGTTCTGGCCGATGATCCGGTTCGCCCAAGCATCCCCATCAAGCCGGTCTGCTCCCTGGCTGCCGACGAGGGTGTCCATCATTGTTGCGTTTCGCGTCATCTGCCCGGATACCAGATCGATGACGTAAGGCACGGACCATGAATGGCCATTCTCGACAACGGTTGCAACGGCGTTCTTGGCTCCGCTGCCAGCATAGGTATGGCTGAAATTGGCGCCACCGCCTGACGGAGAAATGGTATCGACCGCACCGTCGCCCCAGTCGAGGCGGATGCTGGAGGCTGCGCCAGTGGCGAGACGCAACTCCACGAACCGCCCAGCCACGACCGCCGGTGCATTCTTCATCAGGACAGCATCGATGAGAAAGGTATCGATTTGTCCGTTGGTGTCGCCAGGCACCAGAGTGCTCGCGCGGCTGCCGACGACCACGAACCGTCCGTCGGGACTTACATCGATTCCATAACCCGTATCGTCATCGGATGGGATGCCCTCCGCAGAGATGGACAGACGAATGACCTCCCCCGTGACGAGGTCCTTGCGGAAGAGATCGTATTTGTGATTGCTGTCGCCGGGCACCACGTCATCCGCGGCGCTTGCGAAAATCAGATAGCGTCCATCCTTGCTGAGACGAGGCTCCTCGCTCCAACCATGCACTTCAGCCCCCGTGCTGATTGTTGAAAGGCGATCAATCGCCCCGGTTGCCAGATCCTTCAGAAAGACATCGTAATCGGCATTGGTGTCGCCAGGGACGAAATTGCTCGCCCTGCTGGTGAACACGACAGAGCGCCCATCGGCACTGAAGCGGGCCTGATAGCTGTAGTCATTACCTTCAGTTCCGCTGCTGTCGGTAGAGACGCGACGGATCTCGCCGGTCAGCAGGTCCTTGAGGAACACATCGGAGGTGCCATTGGTGTCTCCGGCCACCAGATTGGTCGCATTGCTCTCGAACAACACATAACGCCCGTCAGGACTGATCTGCGCGGATCGGCTGTCGCCGTCTCCGCCCGTTCCGTCACTGCTCGTCGAAAGACGGGCAACGGCGCCGGTGAACAGATCCTTCAGAAAGACATCTCTCGTGTTGTTTGTGTCGCCTGCCACCAGATCGGACGCGTAACTTTCGAAAGCCACATAGCGCCCGTCGGGACTGATCAGGGCTTTGTCGCTATCCCCGCCGACCTGTCGCCTACCGCCATCCGTACTGACCCGTGTTACGTTGCCCGTGGCCAGATCCTTGAGAAAAATGTCCGCCTTGCCGTTGGTATCGCCAGCGACCAGATTGTCGGCGCTGCTTGTGAACACGGCATAACGTCCGTCGGCGCTGAGCGCCACGTTATTGCTATGGCCATTTCCCTGGGCGCCGGTGCTCGTGGTCGAGATCCGAACAACCTCGCCCGTCAAGAGATCCTTACGGAAGATATCCGCGCTTCCGTTCGTGTCTCCAGCGACCAGATTGCTCGCTGGGCTTTCGAAAACCAAGTAGCGTCGATCGGCACTGAAAGACGCAAAACCGTTGTGGCCATTGGCCTGTGTGCCATCTTCGGCCGAGACTATACGCGAGATAATGGATGAGGCCGTAGGGCGACTGAAGGATTGGATAGTCAGGGTCAATGGCATGGAGCACCAGGCAATGGTTTAGTTGCAACGTAGCGTAATGTTGCTCTGTGCCATCTCGCAAGGGGCGATAGGACGACATTCAAGTAAAATCGGAAAATCCGGGGCTTTGAGGCCACGTGCCTGCGTCGCCATTTCAGCCTGTTCGTCCACAACGATCGGAAACGTGACGGGGGCCACGACGGAAGCGATCATTGGCGGCGGCGTTGGCGGCGCGGCCGCCGGTGCGACCGCGGGTGCCGTTACGGGCCTCGGGTCGCGCAGGCCTCCCCGGATTAAGACTCATGCCGCAGCAGGAGCCTTCCGTTGCACATCTTTCTCCAAACGACGCCCATTGCCCTCTGTACCCTCTTTGTTCTAGGATTTGAGACCTGGAATCATCCGCCGCATTGCATCGGCGGGTGGGACGTCACATATCCCGGAGCCGGCCTCACTTGGCCGTTTTCCCCTCTTTGAAGGCTATTGAAGGCCATGGCTAAACTCGACGAATTGTTCAACCGCGCCAAGGCGGGCGATCCGGATGCGCGCGTGATCTCGGTGCGCGGGGCGCGGGAGCACAACCTCAAGAACGTCGACCTCATGGTCCCGCGGGACAAGTTCGTGGTGTTCACAGGCCTCTCCGGCTCCGGCAAGTCGTCGCTCGCCTTCGACACGATCTATGCCGAGGGGCAGCGCCGCTACGTCGAGTCCCTGTCGGCCTATGCCCGCCAGTTCCTGGAGATGATGCAGAAGCCGGACGTGGACCAGATCGACGGTCTCTCGCCCGCGATCTCCATCGAGCAGAAGACCACTTCCAGGAACCCGCGCTCGACAGTCGGCACCGTCACTGAGATTTATGACTACATGCGCCTGCTCTGGGCGCGCGTCGGCATTCCCTATTCGCCGGCCACCGGCCTGCCCATCGAAAGCCAGACCGTCTCCCAGATGGTCGACCGGGTGCTGGACCTGCCGGAGAAAACCCGCCTCTACCTGCTCGCTCCCGTGGTGCGCGGCCGCAAGGGCGAATACCGCAAGGAAATCGCCGAGTTCCAGAAGAAGGGCTTTCAGCGCCTGAAGATCGACGGCGAGTACTATGCCATCGACGAGGCCCCTGCCCTCGACAAGAAGTTCAAGCATGACATCGACGTGGTGGTTGACCGCATCGTGGTCCGGGCCGATATCGCCGCACGCCTGTCGGAATCCTTCGAGACCGCACTTGAGTTGACCGACGGCATCGCCGTCATCGAATACGCCGACGAGAAGGACGCGAAGGGCCAACCGAAGCGTATCGTCTTCTCGTCCAAGTTCGCCTGCCCGGTCTCCGGCTTCACCATCCCCGAGATCGAGCCGCGCCTGTTCTCGTTCAACAACCCCTTCGGCGCCTGCCCCACCTGCGGCGGCATCGGCCATGAGATGCGCATCGACGAGGCCCTCGTCGTGGACGAGACGCTCTCGCTCAAGCGCGGTGCCATCCTGCCCTGGGCGAAATCCACCTCGCCCTATTACGGCCAGACGCTCGAGGCGATCACCAAGCATTACAAGGCTTCCATGACGAAGCCCTGGACCGAGTTGTCCGAAGAAGTGCGCAACGTCATCCTCTACGGCTCGGACGGCGTCTCCATCCGCATGGCCTATGACGACGGCATGCGCGCCTATGAGGTGCGCAAGCCCTTCGAAGGCGTGATCCCCAATCTCGAGCGCCGCTACAAGGAAACCGAGAGCGATTGGGCGCGCGAGGAAATCGGCCGCTTCATGGGCGAGACGCCGTGCGAGGCCTGCGGCGGCAAGCGCCTGAAGCCGGAAGCGCTCGCGGTGAAGATCGCAGGCTCCGACATCGGCGATGCCACGGCCCTCTCCGTGAAGGACGCGCATCTCTGGTTCGGCGATCTGTCGAAGAAGCTGACCAAGAAGCAGAACGAGATCGCCGGCCGCATCCTCAAGGAAATCCGCGAGCGCCTCACCTTCCTGGTCGATGTGGGCCTGGAATATCTCACGCTTGCCCGTTCCTCCGGCACCCTGTCGGGCGGAGAGAGCCAGCGCATCCGCCTCGCCAGCCAGATCGGTTCCGGCCTGACGGGCGTTCTCTATGTGCTCGACGAGCCCTCCATCGGCCTGCACCAGCGCGACAACGAGCGCCTGCTCGTCACCCTCAAGCGCCTGCGCGATCTCGGCAACACGGTGATCGTGGTGGAGCATGACGAGGATGCAATCCTCCATGCCGATTACGTGTTCGATATCGGTCCCGGCGCCGGCATCCACGGCGGCAAGATCGTCGCGGAAGGCACGCCGGACGAGATCATGGCGAACCCGAAATCGCTCACCGGCAAGTACCTGACGGGCGAGTTGTCCGTGAAGGTGCCGGGCAAGCGCCGCAAGCCCGACCCGAAGCGCAAGATCAAGCTCGTAGGCGCGAAGGGCAACAACCTGAAGGACGTGACGGCAGAGATCCCGCTCGGCACCTTCACCTGCATCACCGGCGTGTCGGGCGGCGGCAAGTCCACGCTCGTCATCGACACGCTCTACAAGGCCGTCGCGCGTAAGCTCAACGGCGCGCTGGAGCACCCTGCCCCGCATGATCGCATCGAAGGCCTGGAACATCTCGACAAGGTCATCGATATCGACCAGTCGCCCATCGGCCGCACGCCGCGTTCGAACCCGGCCACTTACGTCGGCGCCTTCACGCCGATCCGCGAATGGTTCGCCGGTCTGCCCGAGGCCAAGGCGCGCGGCTACCAGGCCGGCCGCTTCTCCTTCAACGTGAAGGGCGGACGCTGCGAGGCCTGCTCCGGCGACGGCGTGATCAAGATCGAGATGCACTTCCTGCCCGACGTCTACGTCACCTGCGACGTGTGCAAGGGCAAGCGCTACGACCGCGAGACGCTGGAGGTGAAGTACCGCGAAAAGTCCATCGCCGACGTGCTCGACATGACGGTGGAGGAAGCACGCGACCTGTTCAAGGCAGTGCCGTCGATCCGCGAGAAGATGCAGACGCTTGCCCGCGTCGGCCTCGACTACGTGCATGTGGGCCAGCAGGCCACGACGCTCTCGGGCGGCGAGGCGCAGCGCGTGAAACTGTCGAAAGAGCTCTCCAAGCGCGCCACCGGCCGCACGCTCTACATCCTCGACGAGCCCACCACGGGCCTTCACTTCCACGATGTGGCAAAACTGCTCGAGGTGCTCCATGAACTCGTCGACCAGGGCAACACGGTCGTCGTGATCGAGCACAATCTCGAGGTCATCAAAACCGCCGACTGGGTGATCGACATGGGCCCCGAAGGCGGCAACGGCGGCGGCCAGATCGTGGCCCAGGGCACACCGGAAGAGATTGCCGAGTCGAAAGCCAGCCACACCGGCCGCTTCCTCAAGGAAGTGCTGGAGCGCAGGCCCTTGAAGAAGGAGGCAGCTCCGAAGGAAGCCGCCAAGAAGGCGCCGGCGAAGAAGGACAAGAAGGTGACGCGGCAGGCGGCGGAGTAAGGCGGCCGGAGGTGCTCTTCTCTCAGGCTGAACGCACGTCCAGCCGATCAAGCGCCTCCCGCGCCAACGCCTTCGTCAGCTCCCCTGCGGATAGCTCACGGGCCAGGCGTGCCGCTTGGCCGGACCAGAGAGACATAAAATCTCCCGAACCGAGGGGCTCGGATTTCTGACGCAGGGGGGCGAGCGCTCCGCCTGCAAGCGGAAACTCAGGCGCCAGCACCGAGATGGGGCCGACCTCGCGCATGATCCGGTTGACGATGCCTCGCGCAGGGCGCCCGGTAAAAAGGTTCGTCAGCGCTGTCTCTTCAGCGCCAGCGCCTTTTAACGCCTGCCTGTGAATCGGGGATATCGTGGCTTCCGGCGTGAACAGGTAGGCTGTTCCGATCTGCACGGCCGATGCTCCCAAGGCGAAAGCCGCGACGATGCCCCGCGCATCGGCAATCCCGCCCGCAGCAATGACTGGCACCTTCACCGCGTCGACCACCTGCGGCACCAGCGCCATGGTGCCAATCTGAGTCGTGATATCGTCGGTCAGAAAGATGCCGCGATGGCCACCGGCTTCGAAGCCCTGTGCGATGATGACATCACACCCCTCGCCTTCGAGCCAGCGCGCCTCGGCGACGACAGTCGCCGAGGAAAGGACTTTGGCGCCTGTATCCTTCACACGTTTCAGAAGGTTTTGCTGCGGCAGTCCGAAGTGGAAGCTCACGACCTCCGGCCTGAATTCTTCGACAAGGCTTAAGAATGTCTCGTCGAAGGGAGCGCGCGTCGAGGGAGGGGTCGACATATCCGGGTCGAGCCCGAACTCCAGATAGTAGCCTTTCAGGCGCTGCTTCCACGCTGCCTCCCGCTCGGCATCGACAACCGGGGCACGATGGCAGAAGAAATTGACGTTGATCGGCTTCGAGGTCTTCTGCCGGATTCTGGACAGTTCTTCCCTGGCCTTGTCGTGGCTCAGCAGAGCGCAGGGGAGAGATCCGAGCCCCCCAGCCTCCGAGACAGCGATGACCATGTCAGAGAGATTGGCACCGGCCATGGGAGCCTGGATGATGGGAAGCTCGATGCCCAGAAGGTCCAGAATGCGTCGGTCGTTCCACATAGCCGCCACCTGTCCTGTGCTGCAAGAATCCAGCATCCCAGTGCTAGGCCCGATAGGCGGCCCGCACAAGAGCGCAACCTTCGCACGTGATCGGCATTTTTGCCATCAGTTGAAGCTTCTGACGAAGGGCCTAGTCCTCAAAAGACGACAGGGCCCCTTTTGCCCTCGCGGGGTCGTGCAAGGTGAACCATGTCCCATCAAGACGTAACCTATCCTCCCCTCGACGTGCTCAAGCCCGTCGCGGACAATGTCTGGATTGTCGACAGCGGGCCTCAGGAGGCGATGGGCTTAAGCCTGCCGGTGCGGATGACAGTGATCCGTCTGAGCAATGGTGATGTCTGGCTCCATTCGCCGACGCGCTTCAACGCGGAGCTGAGACGCGAGATCGAGACGCTTGGCCCCATCCGCCATCTCATCGCTCCCAATGTCGCACATTGGACGCATCTCAAGGAATGGCAGTACGGCTGCCCGGCCGCCAAGACATTCGCCGCGCCCGAACTGCGCCGGCGACCCCAGGTTCAGAAGAAGGGCTTGCGGTTCGATCGCGACCTGACAGACGAGCCCGCCGAGGAATGGAGCGGTGAGATCGAGCAGATCGTCGTCCCGGGCGGCGCGGGCTTTCGCGAGGTCGCCTTCTTCCACCAGCCTACGCGCACGCTCATTCTCACCGACCTCATCCAGAATCTCGAGCCGGAGAAGCTGCCGTTGGGAACCCGTATCTTCGCGACGCTCACCGGCGTAGAGGCGCCCGGCGGCAAGGCTCCGGCATATCTGCGCCTCGTCATTCGCCTGCGCCGCAGAGCGGCGAAGGAAGCCGTCTCGCGGATCGTCGCCTGGAGCCCACAACGTGTCATCATCGGACACGGCCGCTGGTTCGAGCGCGATGGCACAGCCAACCTAAAACGGGCCTTTGCCTGGCTGCTAGGATAATGCGGGAGCAGGCTCCTCCATACCTTGTGGCACACCACGTGAGAGACGCTGCTGAAGTCAATCAGGTTGCTCAGCCCTGAGTCCCGCCCCCAAGACTGTCACTGCCTCGGCTTCCTTATTGGCTCGAAGTCACTCTCGGCGCTCCCAACTCATCCTCAAGCACCATCTCATAGGGCACCGTATCGATGGCGGCCGGGCCTGCATAGGGATGGCTCAAGGCCAGGATGAAGTAGAGCGCGAGGCCCGTGTAGGCTCCGTAGACAGAAAGAATGGCGATGTGCACGAGGTTGGCCGGAAAGACGAGGAAGAAGCCGACGATGATGGCGAAGCCGATCAGGGCCATCCACCAGAACAGGCTCGGAAGACCACGATGGGCGAGCGAGAGCCGCGCCTTTCGATGGTCCTGAAGGGTATCCATGTTCATGATCATCCGGGTCCGCAGGGATTGCTGCTGCGGCGTCTCGGCTTGGAGATTGAGGATGGCATGGTCGAGCGTGGTGTAAGCCCGCCTCGCCTCGCGGCTGCCTCTGAGGCTCGCGGAAGCCTGCCACTCGTTCTGCAGGGCCGCCGTCACATAGGCGGCAAGCTGGCCGCGTAGCGCATCCTTCTCCGGCCCGTCCCATTGATTCAGTTCGAGCGCGATGTGCTCGATCGTTGTGAGTTCTTTTGAGACCTCCTGCTGCAGGTTTGTGTGCGTGGACTGCGCCTCCGCGAATACGAGCGCCAGAATGAGACCGTGGATCGTTCCGATGCGCACGGCGACCGTTTCGGCCACATCGCGGGTCCTCGTCGGCAGCTCTTCGCTCAACAGCCGGCGCAGCACGACGAAGGGAATGGCGGAGGCCGCAATGGCGAGCAGCATCGCAAGGATCGCGCCCAGCCAGGCTGGAAGCTGCAGAATGGCCGTCATGCTTGCTCCTGGATTTAGGCCGCGCAAAAGAGAGCATGTCATATCTTCCCATGCCATGGCTTTTCCGGCGTATCTCCGCTCGGGCTTTTGTCTCATTTCGAGCGATCAGGTCGTCGGCCCTAGCCTTTTGAGACACTTGCCCGCCCTAGCCTTCGGCGCGATCATCCCTCCCTTTCACGGTGGAGGAAACGATGGGTGCCACCGATGCCGCCTTTGCGGGCTCGATTCCGGCGATCTACGAACAATATCTCGGTTCAATCCTCTTCGAGCCTTACGCCGAAGACATGGCAGCGCGCCTGCATGATATCGCGCAGAGCCGCATTCTGGAAACGGCCGCCGGGACGGGCATCGTCACTCGCGCGCTGGTGAAGGCATTGCCGCCCAATGTCGAGATCGTCGCGACCGATCTCAATCAGGCGATGCTCGATGTTGCGGCCAAGCGGCTCCAGGCACCCAATGTGAAATGGCAACAGGCTGATGCGCAGGCGCTTCCGTTCGAGGACACATCCTTCGACGTGGTCGTGTGCCAGTTCGGTGTCATGTTCTTTCCCGACAAGCTGACGGCCTATCGCGAGGCGCTGCGCGTGCTCAAACCCCGTGGTCGCTTCGTGTTCAACGTCTGGAACTCCCTCGACCACAACGAGGTCAGTCGCATCATCTCCGACGCGGCGGGCAAATGCTTTCCCGACGACCCGCCGCGCTTCATCGAGCGCGTGCCCTTCGGCTATTTCGATCCCGACCGGATCCGTGGCGAGGTGCAGCAGGCAGGCTTTGAGAACGTCGATATCGAGGTTGTCGAAAAGGTCACGCAAGCTCCCTCACCCCACGCTCCCGCGATGGGACTTTGCCAGGGCTCTCCCCTACGATCCGAGATCGAGGCCCGCGCTCCGGAGCGCCTGGAGGACGTCACGACCAAGGCGACTGAGGCTCTTGCGGCGCGCTTCGGCACATCGGCCGTTGAAAACCGCATGAGTGCTCTCGTGGTCACGGCTTGGCGCTGACAGGTCGCCACACGAAAAATCCAAAACGAGAGGCGCGACACCGATGGGTCACGCCTTCTCGTCGCCGATGCCATTTAGAGCGCCGACATTCGGCTCATCAGGCGGCAGAGCGCCTGCATGTCGGAATCGTACCCATCGGGAGAGGCCGAGACCATGGCGCAGCTGCGACGCAGCTTCAGGCGCTCATCTTCGCTCATGTTGCGGATCTCCGCCCTGAGACGTTCGGTTTGACCGGGTCTGCTCGGCTGGTTCGGGTTGACGCTGCCGGTTGAGGATGGATTGCGCACGCTGCCCGTTCCCATCGAGCCTGGATTGGTAAGCCCACCCGTGCCGCCGGTATTGCCTGTTCCGCTGTTGCCGCCAGTGGCACGACCGCCACCAACCCCAATACCGACGCCCACATCAATACCATTCGAGCCGCCGATGCCTGCGCCGACACCTGCGGTTATGTCGTCTGATCCACCGATGCTCGTGCCCAGACCTGCCGTCACGCCGTCAGACCCGCCTACATTCGCACCGACACCTGCGCTGATGCCGTCGGAGCCTCCAATATTCGCACCCGCTCCTGCTGAGACACCGCTCGACCCACCGATGCTCGCTCCGCTGCCGGCCGAGGCCCCGCTCGAGCCACCCACATTGGCACCCGCGCCAGCACTCGTGCCGCTTGATCCGCCGATGCTGGCACCAAGACCAGCCGAGATGCCATTGTCACCACCGATATTCGCGCCAACGCCGGCTCCAAGACCGTCCGAGCCACCAACGTTCACTCCAGCACCAAGACCGACCTGAGCCGTCGCGGGCTGCCCCATCAAACAAGCAACAAGAACAGCCATGCCAAAAATTGAAGCCCCACGGCCCGAGGCAATCGAGCGTCCACGCGAATTCATCTCCCTACTCCTCCGGGTTAACCCTCACGGGTATCTCGCGTGAAAAGACTCCGACCCGAGGAAATAAGTTCCACAACTTTTGATATTCGGCCTCAGCAATACCTGCAATCAATTACGAGTTATGATGTAATGTGTGAAGTTGCAACCTGATGATTACTTAAATTATAACGTATCATTCCGAGAGATTGGCGAAAATGCCAGTAATCGGCTCGGCGCGACTTTATTGTTAACAAACTGATCTTGGGCAGAGGCCCGATCTTCAATGCACAGTGCTGTTCAGCATCATCGAATGAAGAAGGGTCCCCTGGGGGCAGACGATATCGAGCCGCCATCCGGTCCAATCCTGCGCATCGCTGCCGATTTCCTGTCGCAGCTCGGTGATGGCAAGGAGAGCCTGGACCTTGGCGCTTTCCAGGTCGTGGACTTCAATTCCCGTGTTGTCGACGATCTCTTCGTGATCGTTCACAAGATGGAAGAAGCAGCGCATTTGGGACAAACACCCACTCGGACAGGATGGAGTCTGCTAACCCTTTTTGCCGATGAAGTGAAGAGACCTTCTGGACCCGCACCCTATTCGTCTTTGGTCGGAGTCTCTGCCCTCAGCGGGTGAAGCGAATCCAGGGAAACCCAGCCGATATCCGGTCGCGGCGCCGGGACCAGATAGGCGCGGCCCTCCTCGAGTCGGTCGATGCGGCAAGCGATCGCCCGCTGGTCTCCCGGCGGACGATACACCACGACGGCACCCACATGGACGTCATCTGGGTTGCTCGCCAGCGCGTTCTGATGCGGTGGAGGTGTCTGCTGAGACTCTGACTGCATACCCCCATGGTTTGCTCTCACACGGTCAAGAGCGGCGATCGCCAGTCGCGCGCGATCCCGATAGCGTTCGCTTACCGGCCGCAGAAGCGCGCCGCGCGTACGCCCCGGATACCAGGAAGTGCCTCCCGCTTTCGCCAATTCTTCTGCGACGGCTTCAATCTCTTCCTCTGTCACGCCTGCCCCCCAGACATAGACCACGATACCGTAGGAACCATTGCACAAATCTGCTTGCCGAGAGCTTAACGCAGAGTAATGCGCAAGTTTAGTGTCAGGAATGGAGAGACCTTAGTACATTAGTTTTTCCATGGAGAGCACCTCCCCCAAAGGATTGGAACCAATTTAATACCATTTCGACGCATGTTTGCAGTGACCGCCCTTTTCGAAAGCGGAAGTCATTCTTTTTGAAGGCGATTCATTTCAGAAGGGGATCCGGTTGACCATCCTGCTGCTCCAACCCGAAACGAGAGTGATGATTTCACCCCCGCAAAGCAGCTTTAGAGCGACGTGACATGGATGAGTTCGTCGCCTTCATCCGTGACCGCGACGGTCCAGCGGCATCCATGCCTGCTTTCGTGCAGCAGATCGCCGCGGAGTTCAGCTGCTGCCTTGTCGGCAGCTCCTCTGGCGGCGGCGGGATCGGGTAGATCGACCCCTTCCCGATCCCAGATGAACTGATCCTTAGAACGGAGATGGAAGTAATAGCGGGGCATCCCGCTCCCCTCTGTTGCAGCGATCATCTCACGATGGTGGAACACTCACCCGGACCGTATTTCTACGGGGTGGAAGCATACGCTACAAAGAAAGGACAAAGACAATCCGGCCCGCCTCGTCGGTGATGATGGTGGTTCTATGGGGCAAGCTCTGAATGAAGCACAGGACACGATCCCAGGACGCATGAGCCGCCTGAGCTTCAACTCCCCGCACTGTTTTCAAATTCGGCAGATCGATCCCTTCCCTATCCGGTATGAAGCGATCTCCAAGCTGGACGTGAAAATGATAGCGCGGCATCGGTGCTTCTCATTCCTATCCAACCACAGACTACGCGCCTTGAGCGTGAGCGCTTTAACACAAGTTACGAGAGGCGGGAGTTTAGCCTTTCTCGGGAACACCTTACGCCTGCGTGGCAGGACGCTCACCGCCTCCACGGAAAACGCCAGTCGAGAGTGACATCACACCTGTATTGAACGTGATCACCATGACCCTCCACTGCGCATAGCGTGGAGCAAGGCCTGCTGGGATATGGAAAGGTGCGCACCGCTTCACAGCAGCCAAGGCGGCTTTGGCCTGGTCGGAGTTAGCGATGCCCTGCAGCACCTTCGGCGCCTGGGCCAATGATCCATCTAGGTTGAGCCGTACTTCAATGACCGTGGCATCTGCGCCGATCGCAGACTTCGGAAGAACATAACAGTGGGCGATTTGATCGTGGAAGATCGCCCGCAGATCTGCACGCTTATCACCGGCGGGAACGCAAGCTGTCATGACCATGGCAATGAGCATGGCAAGACCTGTAGCGATGAAACCATTCATTGGCGGTGCCCCCTTCGCAGACAATAGGACCGCTCGCCTTCTTTCCGCAACTACATTTCATTTATCTATTCGTACGGGGCAGAAGTACGTCGATGCAACATTGGGCAATGGTAATTACCCACGCCCCATTCAGAACTGAGGTTCAGGCGGACACGGTCTGAAGGATCGTCTTGAACGCATTGGTTCCCGGGCCGAGGCGAGCCGTGTCGACGACGGTGCGAATGTCGGCTTC